>JBBAKZ010000032.1:0-14288 GCA_040403275.1 Arcicella sp.
AAGATATACCATCTATAAATTTATACAGTTCCATATCTAAAGCTAGTCTTGTTAAAAAAAAAGAATAAACTTTTCGCACAAAATTTCATACGTCATCCTAACTAAATTACATTTCTTGCAAGCTCAAATGAGGAAGGATATTCGTGTTATCAAGTTTTTAAGGAACCCATATTTTTGAATTCTCAAACTCACTAAAAAGCTAAATATCAAAGGTTCGGCTTCAATTACTTATCCCAATTTTTGTTTTACGGCAACTTGGCTTATTCTACAATCGCCAACACATTCTCAAATTTCAAATTTCCGTCATCACCCAATTCCATCATCACGACTGAATCTTTGGTAATGTAATTTCCTAAAATTTGTTTCGATAATTCATTCAAAATTCGTTTCTGCATGACTCGTTTCAAAGGTCTTGCACCCATTGTTGGTTCATAACCTTCCTCAGCAATGTGCAAGAGTGCTTCTTCAGAAGCTTCCAGCAAAATGCCTTGTTCTTTCAAACGGTCTTTGATTTGGCGGAACTGAATTTGAACAATTTGTCGTAAATTTTCTTTCGATAAAGGTTCAAACATAACAATCTCATCCACACGGTTCAAAAATTCTGGGCGAACCACTTGTTTCAACAATGTCATCACTTCTTTTTTTGCTTCTTCCATCACAATATGATTGTTCCATCCTTCCATTTGTCCCATTTTTTCTTGGATAATGTGGCTACCAATGTTGGAAGTCATGATGATAATGGTATTCTTGAAATTCGCAATTCGACCCTTATTATCCGTCAAACGACCATCATCTAAAACCTGCAAAAGAATATTCCAAACGTCTGGATGGGCTTTTTCGATTTCGTCCAACAAAATTACAGAATATGGTTTTCTACGAACGGCTTCGGTCAACTGTCCGCCTTCATCATAGCCAACATAGCCTGGAGGCGAGCCAATCATCCGACTGACCGCATGACGTTCTTGATATTCCGACATATCGATTCTGACCAAGGCATTTTCATCATTAAATAGATAATCCGCCAATGCTTTTGCTAATTCTGTTTTACCAACACCCGTAGTTCCCAAGAAGATAAACGAGCCAATGGGTCTTCTTGGGTCTTGCATTCCTGCCCGTGAACGACGCACCGCATCCGAAATTGCCTCGATTGCTTCACTTTGTCCCGCCACTCGCAAGCCCAATTCATACTCCATGTGCAAGAGTTTTTCTTGTTCAGCACGCATCATTTTTGACACTGGCACTCCTGTCCATTTCGCCACAATTTCCGCAATATTTTCCGCCGTAACTTCCTCTTGCAACATCGTAGATTCGTGTTCGACACTCGATGTTTGCGCTTTGGCAAGTCGGGCTTCGGCTTCTATTAATTTACCGTACCGAATCTCCGCAACTTTTCCATAATCTCCCGCACGTTCGGCTTGTTCGGCTTCCAATTTCAATTTATCAATATTCTCTTTTTCTATCCTCACACCGTTCAGAACGTCTTTTTCGCCTTGCCACTTCGCCATTAAATCCGTTTTCTTATCGGTCAATTCTGCCAATTCACGGGTGATCATGGTTTCTCTTTCCACGTTATTTTCTCGTCTGATTGCTTCCCGTTCAATTTCTAATTGCATAATTTTCCGTTGCAAATCATCAATTTCTTCGGGAACAGAATCTATTTCCATTCGCATTTTTGCCGCTGCTTCGTCCATCAAATCAATCGCTTTATCGGGCAAATAACGATCTGATATATACCGACTTGATAATTGAACGGCCGCAATTACGGCATCATCTTGAATACGAACGCCGTGGTGCAATTCATATTTTTCTTTGATACCTCTTAAAATTGAAATCGCATCAGTTTCGTCAGGTTCGTCCACAATTACCGTCTGGAAACGTCTTTCCAAAGCCTTATCTTTTTCAATATATTTTTGATATTCTTTCAAAGTTGTTGCTCCGATGGCGTGTAATTCTCCACGAGCCAAAGCGGGTTTCAACAAATTGGCGGCATCCATCGCAGATTCGCCTCCGCCACCCGCTCCAATGAGCGTATGAATTTCGTCAATGAATAGAACAATATCACCTTCCGAATCCGTAACTTCCTTAATAACAGCCTTCAAGCGTTCCTCAAATTCACCTTTATATTTTGCGCCGGCAATCAAAAGTCCTAAGTCTAAGGTATAAATGGTTTTAGATTTCAGGTTTTCCGGAACGTCTCCTTGCACAATTCTTTGCGCAAGTCCTTCCACAATGGCGGTTTTACCAACGCCTGGTTCACCGACTAACATCGGATTATTTTTGGTTCTACGAGATAAAATCTGTAAAACTCGTCTAATTTCTTCATCCCGTCCAATCACAGGGTCAATTTTCCCAGTCTTAGCGAGTTCATTTAAATTGATGGCATAGCGTTCCAACGAACGATAGGTTGCTTCTGCGTTTTGGTCTTTCACGGCTGTGTTTCCTCTTAATTCTTTGATAGCTTCTTTAACTAATTTTTCTTTAAACCCGTTGTCTTTCAATAAGTTAGAAACCGAATCTTTACCCAAAGAAAGGGCTAAAAGCAGTAACTCGACGGAAATATATTCATCCGAAAAGTCTTTCATTAGGCTTTCGGCTTTGGTCATGGCTGTATGAGCATCATTAGCAAGATAAGGTTGCCCACCTCCCGAAACTTTGGGATAAGCATTCACTAAATCTTCTAATTTAGGCAGAAAAATGGTTTGATTTACACCCAATTTTTTCATCAAAAACTGAGTTGTATTTGGTTCTTCTTCGATAATTGCCTTCAATAAATGCCCCGTTTCAATGGCTTGCTGACCATTGGCTGAGGCAATCGAAGCGGCTTGCTGGATTACCTCTTGGGTTTTTGTTGTGTATTTCATAGCCCCCTACCCCCCGATGGGGGAATTTAGTCCCCGAATAAAATTAGTAAGTCAAGCTCCCCCTTCGGGGGTTGGAGAGCTGTTCTCATACGCTTCAATATCTAAGCCAGTTCTTTTTTTCGGAAATTATGGCTTAATTTTTTAACATAAATCATGAAGAATATGCCAATATGGCTAACTGAAGGCTTTTTGGCAGATTCTGAAAAAATCTTTATAAATATAGAATTTATTTTGATGGATAAGCATGACTAAAATCAGTAAACAAAAAAACAGCTTCCCGAAAAATTCAGGAGGCTGTCTGCTATTCACCTAACCACTAAAATAGTTTATCTTTCAAAAAGCCGGCCGAACGTCGGGCGGATTCAAAAACCCCTTAAATAGGTCAATACTTTTTTTTAATGTCTCTCCATTCGTGAGAATCGAATTTTGTATTATTTCCGATTCTGGAGAATGAGGGTACAATTATTTTTCTGTTTAAAACTTTGAAACTGTTGCTGAAATTCTACTTTTCTTCTTCTTGAAATTTCAATTCGCTGCCCCGTTTGCATCGTTACACTTAAATCAGCAGAAAAATCTACCTCTTTAAGAAAATTAAGATTAATGAGATGTGATTTTCTAATTCTTGCAAAATCATTTTGAGTAAACAATTCACAAAATTCTTTCAATGTTTTGGAGAGTAAAATTTTCTTTCCATTACTTAAATGTACATTCGTGTAATTTCCTTCGCCTTCCAACATCATAATGTCCCGAATGATGATTGATGTTTTCTTTCTATCGGTATAAATAACCGCATGAAGATTGTTAATTAAGTTGGCAGTTGGGTAAGCATAATTCTGTACGGATGTGTTCATAATATTTTTAGAGATAAGACGGGTAAAGGTTTGTTCGTTTGAACGATACAAAATAACAAAATGAATGTTTCTTGTTTTAGCGTAAAAATACCTAACTATAAAAAATGGGTAATTTTACGGGGTAACTTTTAAAACCAATACCTGTCGATCAAAGGTTAGTCGAAGAAGTGAAAAATTTGGTAACAAAAGATTCTAAATCTATCTAAGTTGTAAAATTAGGGATATTCAATAAAAAATTTGTTATACAAAAAGGTAATTTGTTTACATAATTCACATCTTTTATGCTTTAGTACAATTAACTATTGGGAATGTCTATAAATTTATTTGAATGTATACAATTGAATATAAATAAATTTATAAACGTCTATATTCAAATATAGAGAATGACATAACCTATTGGAATTGGAACTTCCCGTAAGTTTTAAACTTTCGGGAAGTTGAACCAAATTATTGTACTTTAATTCTGGAATTTATGTCGCAGTCTATAATTATTGTAATTTATCTATATGCTGTAAAGGCTGCTTGAATCAGAAGAAAATAAATCAACTAAACACATTGTCCTAATCAAGAGCTTGACCAAAAATCAGGCTCTTTTTGTTTATCAATCCGTTTGTGGGTAATTTTACAAAATAATCGCAATTAGAAAAATGATACTTTCAGAACAAGAATTACTTCGCCGACAAAAACGGGAAGATTTGATGAAATTGGGCATTGACCCTTACCCTGCCGAAATGTTCGACGTAAATGTGACGGCTGCTGACATTCTAAAAAACTACGAACGGGAGGCGACCCTCAATAATAAGATAGATTATAAAAGTGTGTCAATCGCAGGGCGTTTGATGTCTTTCAGAATCATGGGCAGTGCTTCTTTCGCAGAATTGCAAGATTCTTCGGGACGTATCCAAGTGTATTTTCGCCGTGATGACTTATGTCCAGATGAAGACAAAACACTTTACAATACCGTATTTAAAAAACTTTTAGACATTGGCGATATTATTGGAGTAAAAGGCTTCGTATTTACAACCCAAGTAGGCGAAATCTCTATTCATGTCACAGAATTCAAAATTCTGAATAAATCTTTGAAACCACTTCCCGTCGTAAAGAGAGATGAAGATGGTAATATTTATGATGGCTTTACTGACCCAGAAATGCGTTATCGTCAGCGTTACGTTGATTTAATTGTCAATCCAGAAGTAAAAGATATTTTCTTAAAACGTGCCAGAATTGTAACCACGATGCGAACCATGTTTGATGCTAAAGGTTGGTTGGAAGTGGAAACCCCCATTCTTCAAGCTATCCACGGTGGAGCATCAGCTCGTCCTTTCAAAACGCACCATAATACGCTGGATATGCCTTTAATCATGCGTATTGCCAATGAATTATACCTAAAAAGATTAATTGTTGGTGGATTTGACGGCGTATATGAGTTCGGAAAAATGTTCAGAAATGAAGGCATGGATAGAACTCATAATCCTGAATTCACCTCTTTAGAATTTTACGTAGCCTACAAAGACTATCACTGGATGATGACTTTTACCGAAGAGATTTTTGAGAAAGTAGCCATGGCAACCAACGGACAAACGTTGGTAAAAGTAGGTGAAAATGAAATAGAATTTGGTGGAGAATTTACGAAATTGACTATCGCTGGAGCCATCGAAAAATATACGGGCGTGAATGTGGAAGGTATAGACGAAGAGACGCTTCGTGGACATTGCAAATCGTGGGGAATCGAAGTGGATGCAACAATGGGAACTGGTAAATTAATCGACGAAATATTTGGAGAAAAAGTAGAAGCAAACCTTATTCAGCCTACTTTCATCATTGATTATCCAGTTGAAATGTCGCCTTTGACTAAAAAGCATCGGAGCAAGCCCGGTTTAGTGGAGCGTTTTGAATTATTTGTGAATGGAAAAGAAATTGCTAATGCTTATTCAGAATTAAACGACCCAATCGACCAACGTGAGCGGTTTGAAGAACAATTGAAATTGGCAGAAAGAGGAGATGACGAAGCCATGGCGATGGACGAAGATTTTTTACGTTCATTAGAATACGGAATGCCTCCAACCGCAGGAATTGGGATTGGAATTGACCGTCTGACGATGTTGATGACCAACCAAGTATCGATTCAAGAAGTATTGTTTTTCCCTCAAATGCGTCCTGAAAAGAAATCAGAAGTGGCAACCGAGGCTGAATATCAAGCACTTGGTGTGCCATTGGATTGGATTCCTGTTTTGCAAAAAATGGGCTTTACGACGATTCAATCTATTAAAGAAGCTAATCCAAACAAAGTATTTAATGATTTAGGTGGTATGCGTAAAAAATTAAAATTAGAGATTTCAATTCCGCAGAAAGAAGAGGTGATGAAGTGGTTTGAATAATGGTGATTTGTGTTTTAGTGATTTTAGACCTACAAAAATCAAAAATTACAATCACTTAATCACAAAGAATAGAAGCAAAAAAGCTCAACCAAATGAATGGTTGAGCTTTTTTCATGACTATATAAAAAAAGGAATTACGCTTTCTTTACATTCACAGCATTTAAGCCACGCTTTCCTTCTTGAACATCGAAAGAAACAGAATCATTTTCACGGATAGTTAATCCAGATAAGCCTGTAACGTGAACGAAGATTTCTTCGCCTGAATTGTCGTCAACGATAAATCCAAAACCTTTTGATTCGTTGAAAAATTTAACTTTACCAGTTTGCATAAAAAAAATATAAAAAAATTAAAAATAAAAATTCTGATTGAAATAATTAATGATGAGTCAGGAACTCTTTGAACAAACACAGCTGTTAGGCTTTTTTTCGATACAATCGAAATAAATAATCGAACTATTCGGTAATGAATTTCACAACACCATTATAAAAAACAAACAATTTCTGTCAAGTCAAAAAACTGGAAACTAGAGTTTCTTAACGTTCTCAGCGTTTAAACCTCTCTTGCCATCAACGATATCAAAAGAAACTTTATCGTCTTGACGAATGTGCGTGCCCCCCAAAGCAGTTACGTGAACAAAAATCTCTTGTCCAGACTCATCATCTAAAATGAATCCAAAACCTTTACTCTCATTAAAAAATTTTACTGTGCCTGTTTGCATGATAAAAAAAATATTAAATAAATTTTCACACTACGATTAGCAAAACACCAATTTCGTTGTGAGTTAACAGCCCAAAAGTTGAAGATGTGATACGATGAGTGTTTGATAATCAATGAGGTAGGTAAATCTGGGGGACTAACGTACTATTGAAAACGGACTGATTGTACTAAAAACTTGATACTTTTATACTATTAACGCTCAAATGTAAGTATAATTTTATACATTCCTACTTTTAAAGTGATATTTTTCTTTAATTTACGCAAATTAGTAGTATTTACTTAATATTATATTGTGTTTTTCTAACAATTTTCTAAACATTCAAGTTATATACATACATTAAAAGTAAGATGTCAAATTTTGAAAAAAGGTTAAAAAATCATACATTTGTTATTAAGCAATTGGTCTTATTCGTAAACTTATTTACTACTATGATAAAGTTAAAATATTTTGTTGAACAACACGCCTACGGTGTTTGCACCCATTTGGGAGAGAAATTTGGTATTTCTACTGCCAGCATTCGTCTTTATTTTGTTTATTTATCCTTTATAACGGTTGGCTCACCAGTCATTATTTATTTAATTTTAGCCTTTTGGATGAATATCCGTCGTTATTTGCGCCAAAGAAATAATCCTACCGTTTGGGAGATTTAATTACATTTCATCAAACCTCTCTTTACCTTTTACAAAATACTGCCACACAATATTGTGTTCAAATATCTGCCCTAAATCATTTCTTTTTTGTACTTTTTGTCGCTTCTTATGCCATGTATAAAAATGGGCATAAAAATTAAAATGAGCCCTTGCCACTGCCCAACAGTCTTGCCAAGTATCAAAAAATAGGAATTTTACGCCCGCAACGCCATCTAAGATTAATCTGGTCATTAATGTTTTGAATAATCCTTTGTCGGGGTGATTTTTATACAACATGACCAATCCATTTCTAAAATTCAAAAAAGTCTTGTGCGGATTAGATTTTGGCAAGGTGCCTCCTCCTACGTGATAAACTTCCGACTCTCCGCAAGCAAATATTTGATAGCCAGCGTGTTTCATTCGCCAGCATAAATCTATTTCTTCCATGTGAGCAAAGAAATCACCATCAAACCCACCTATTTGGTGAAAAATATTTGCTCTGACAAACATACACGCACCCGTTGCCCAAAATACTTCCACATTGTCATCGTACTGCCCTAGATCTTCTTCCAAAGAAAGAAAAACTCTTCCTCTGCAAAAAGGATAGCCTAATCGATCAATGTATCCGCCAGCTGCACCAGCGTATTCAAAATGCGTTTTTTCTTGATAAAATTTTATTTTTGGTTGACAAGCGGCAATGTTTGTATTGCTCTCCATCAAATTAATCACGGGTTTAATCCAATTTTCGGGAACTTCTACATCTGAATTTAGAAGAATGTAAAATTCGTATTGGTTTATTATTTTCGATAAGGCTTCATTGTAGCCTTGTGCAAATCCATGATTTTCAAAGAGTTGAATAATTTTTACGGAAGAAAAATCTCTTTTTAAAATAGAAAGTGAATCGTCAGTAGAGGCATTATCAGCTACATAAATATCAGCATCGGGTGAATGATTAATTACAGAGGGCAAAAAATCAGTCAAATATTTTTGACCGTTATAATTTAAAATGACTACTGCGGTTTTGTTCATATTTATATTAGCTTTGAGCAATATGCCTTGAGCTATGAGCCTAAAAAGTGCGTGATTAGATAATTAATTTGTCGAATATACTGATTAAAAAATGGGCAAAAAATTTAGGATAATCATTCTGTTCAAGGTAGCTAAGTATTTAGTCAGATTGGTTATTTTGATACTGTAAAGTTAATTTGATTTTTCTGAAAACGAAACATCTCTTAATTGCTTTCGCATTATTTGAAGTTTTTGAGTAAATTAGCTACTAGCTTTGAGCTTTGAGCCGTCAGCATTGATAAATTCTGTAAACTTAAAAACCACAACTCATCTCTCAAAGCTCTTTGCTCACAACTCCAAGCTAAATAATCCATCAAACTAAATGCCAGAAAAATCTATTTTTAGACGAAAATCTATTTCAAATGTTTTAAAACAAAGCGAAGACGCACACGGTGAATCTGGGCTGAATAAAATTTTAGGCGTCCGAGACTTAACATCATTTGGTATTGCCGCCATCATCGGGGCAGGAATTTTTAGTACTATCGGACGTGCGAGTTTCGACGGTGGGCCAGCCGTTACCTTACTTTTTCTTTTTGTATCTATTGCCTGTGTTTTCACTGCCCTTTGTTACGCACAATTTGCCTCCATGGTTCCTGTTTCAGGGAGTGCTTATACGTATGGATACGTTTCCTTCGGTGAGATTTTTGCTTGGGTGATTGGTTGGGCTTTGATTTTAGAATATGCCGTTTCCAACATGGTAGTAGCCATTTCTTGGTCAGAATATTTCGTTTCTATGCTCCGAGGATTCGGGATAATTTTCCCAGACTTTTTAACTTTTGACTATGGAACGGCTCATCGGGCGTTTTTATTAAGTCAAACTGAAACATTGGTTGGTGGCGATATAGCAGCAGCACAGGCGTACATGAATGCTCCCGTGGTTAATGGTATCCATTTCTTGATTGACTTACCTGCGGGTGTGATTACCATGTTGGTAACGGCTTTGGTCTATGTTGGAGTAAAAGAATCTCGAAATGCAAGTAACTTTTTAGTAGCCTTGAAGTTAGTCGTTATTTTATTGGTTATTTGTGTGGGAGCATTTTATGTTAAACCCAACAATTGGACCCCATTTGCACCGAATGGTTCAAAGGGCGTTTTGAAAGGAGTTGCTTTAGTATTTTTCGCATTTATTGGCTTCGATTCCATTTCTACCATGGCGGAGGAATGTAAAAATCCACAACGAGATTTACCCCGTGCGATGATTTATTGCTTGGTAATTTGTGCGGTTTTATATGTGATGATTACGTTGGTTTTAACGGGCATGGTTAATTATACCGAACTCAAAGTAGACGACCCTTTGGCATACGTTTTCCAAAAAGTGAATCTTGATTTTGTGGCAGGCGTTATTTCCGTTTCGGCAGTAGTGGCCATTACGAGTGCTTTGTTGGTTTATCAGATGGGACAGCCGAGAATTTGGATGTCAATGAGCCGTGATGGATTGCTTTGGAAACGTTTTTCTAAGATTCATCCGAAATTTAAAACGCCAAGTTTCTCTACGATTGTTACGGGTTTTTTGGTCGCTGTTCCCTCGATGTTTTTGGATATGGGATTAGTTGCAGATTTAACGAGCGTAGGAACATTCTTTGCCTTTATTGTGGTTTGTGGGGGAGTTTTATATTTAGATTATAAAGGATTATCAAAAGATGCAAAGTTCAAAATCCCTTATCTGAATGGTCAATATTTAGTTGGAGGATTATTGATATTAACACTCGGTTATGCTATTTATGACAACGATTTTATATCAGAAATAGCTTTAAAACCCCTTTTAATGGTATTTTGGTTAGTTTGGGGAATATTAGCTGTATTGGCTTATCTACTCAAATTTTCCATTTTACCTGTTTTAGGAATCTTGACGAATCTGTACTTAATGACCGAATTAGGCATGATGAACTGGACCATTTTTTTGGTGTGGTTAGCGATTGGTTTGATAATTTATTTCTCTTATGGGTATAAAAATAGTAAGTTGGCAAATTGAGGTTCTCCTAAAAAATTAACGATGTCAATCTCGGGAGAGGCAGACTTATTTGTTTTTTAAAATCATCCAATCAAGTTAAAACAAAAAAGTTGGATTTTAGAGTCAGCTTAACGCAAGAGTTGACATTGACAATAGAATGAATTACGGTTAAGTAAAACTACTTTTCATAAAGGGTTATCTTATTTGGTTTCAACAAAGAGATAATCCTCTTTTTATATTTTTTCTCAAAAATATTCAATATAAATAGAAAAAAAAAGATACATTTGATTTACAACACAAAGAAATTCAATTTCTAATACTTTGGAAATCATGGATTAATGTTTGATAAATTCAAGTTGTAAGTTTTAATTTTGGTTAAAATTTATGTCCATTTTTGTTCAAAACATATTCAATTTTATTCAAAAATTAGCACTGCATCAAATCAACTATTTTTTAACATTATATTACGTTTAAAAGAAGATTTTCCTTTAATTTAACCTAAAACACAATGTATGATTTTCAGATAAAAGACCAATCAATCGTCTATGATGTGGTTATTATTGGTTCGGGTGCGGGTGGTGGAATGGCTGCTCACGAACTAACAAAAGCGGGTGCGAAAGTATGTGTTTTGGAAGCTGGACAGTATTTTGACCCCGCCGACCCAAATTATATCACACAATTAAAAGCCCCTTGGGAATCTCCCAGAAGAGGCGCAAGTTCAACCCGTGCTTTTGGCGATTTTGATGCGGCTTACGGCGGTTGGGAAATTGATGGAGAACCTTACACAACCAAAGGTGATACCAAATTCAACTGGTTTCGTTCAAGAATGTTGGGCGGAAGAACTAATCACTGGGGACGTATTTCACTCCGTTTTGGCCCCGATGATTTCAAGCGTAAATCCATTGATGGTTTGGGGGATGACTGGCCCATTGGCTACGAAGATGTAAAGCCCTATTACGATTATATTGATAAAATGATTGGTATTTTTGGTAGCAATGAAGGCTTGCATAATGAACCAGACGGTATATTTTTGCCTCCGCCAAAACAACGTTTGCACGAATTGATGCTGCAAAAAAACAATAAAAAATTAGGTATTCCAACGATTCCTTCGAGACTTTCAATCTTAACAAAACCCATCAACAAAGACCGTGGTGCTTGTTTCTATTGCAATCAATGTAGTAGAGCGTGTTTAGCATATGCCGATTTTTCTTCTTCTTCGGTGTTGATGATTCCTGCGATGAAAACGGGAAATTTGACCTTGATTACCTACGCAATGGCACGTGAGGTTTTGACTGACCCAACAACGGGGTTGGCAACGGGCGTTTCTTATGTGGATACTGTGAGCATGACCGAGAAAGTTGTGAAAGGGAAAACCGTTATTTTGGCGGCAAGTGCGGGAGAAACAGCCCGTTTATTATTAAATTCAAAATCAAGTCGTTTTCCAAATGGTTTAGCCAATTCGAGTGGTGTGGTGGGACGTTATATCAACGACTCAACGGGCGCATCACGTTCGGCCGTTATTCCTGCTCTTTTTGATAGAAAACGCTATAATGAAGATGGTGTAGGCGGTATGCACGTGTATACACCGTGGTGGTTGGACAACAAAAAGTTGGATTTCCCACGGGGTTATCACATCGAATACGGTGGTGGAATGGGAATGCCTGCCTACGGTTTTGGATGGGGCATTGAAGGAATTAATGAAAAATATCCAACTCGTGAGGGCATCCAAAAGGCTGCTGGAGGTTATGGAGCGTCATTGAAGGAAGATTATAGACGTTTCTACGGAGCGTATATTGGCATGGCGGGTCGTGGCGAACCCGTGCCTGATTACAACAATTATTGCGAAATTGACCCGACCGTCGTTGATAAATTCGGAATTCCAGTGTTGCGTTTTAATTATACTTGGTCCGATTATGAAATTAAGCAGGCCAAACACATGCAGGATACTTTCGAGCAAATAATTCATGAAATGGGCGGTGAAGCCTTGGGCAAAAAACCTGATGCTACCACCAATTACGGTTTGGCAGACCCAGGCAAAATTATCCACGAAGTAGGAACCGCAAGGATGGGCAATGACCCTAAAACGTCGGTATTGAATAGTAATTGTCAGGCACATGATGTGAAGAACTTATTTGTAGCAGATGCAGCTCCGTTTGTTTCGCAGGGAGATAAAAATGCCACTTGGACAATTTTGGCTTTATCGGCTCGTACTTCAAATTATATTATTGAACAAAAGAAAAAAGGCGCACTTTAAGCTGATAGCACACGGATTGGACGGATTGGACACGGATTTCATTTTTGATAAACTGTTTGTCCTATATATTTAATATAAAATCCTTTTAAAATCCGTGTCCAATCCGTAAAATCCGTGTGCAATTATTTAAAAATGAAAAAAAGAGATTTTCTAAAAAATATAGGGCTTTCATCGCTTGGAATGGCGGTGATGAGTACCGATGCTTTGGCGGGTGAAATGTTGGATGGTCCAAAACCTAAGCCAAAAGCAAAAGTAGCAGGCAGTTTGCCAAAATTAAATTATGGCAGAACCAAAGACGAAGCCGAAAGAGATGCAAAATTGATGGCAGAAAAGTTTTTGACAGAACACGAATTGAAAACAATTACCGTTCTTTCGGATATTATTATTCCGGCCGATAAATTCTCTGGCAGTGCTTCACAGTCGGGTGTTACTGGTTTTATTGAGTTTATTGTGAAAGATAAACCAGAATTCAAAACGCCTATGCGTGGTGGCTTGCGTTGGTTGGATTCAACGTCAATCAAACGCTTTGGTAAGGATTTTATCTCAATTACCGCAAAACAACAGATTGAAATTGTGGACGATATTGCTTATCCCAAAAAAGCAAAACCCGAATTTTCACAAGGCGTAAATTTCTTCTCTTTGATGCGAAATTTGACTGCTACAGGTTTTTATTCTTCTGAAATGGGCCATAAAGATATGGGCTACGTAGGCAATCGTCCAAATAGTTGGGAAGGTGTTCCCGAGGATGTTTTGGCTCAATACGGGTTGAGTTATTCGTAAGAATTAACAATATTTTGTTATCTTTAACGTCGATAAATATTCTTTTATCGACGTTTTTATATTTAATTCAAACTACTCAAATATGTAAGGTGATAATAGCAATTTGGAATTTCAAGCCAACCACTCATTCACTTAATTGTAATAATTTTTAAAGAATATCAGAAAAATAACTCCGCCTGTAAAAGTGAAAAAGTAAAGAACTGTGGTAATATGCTTTGGATATCGACCTTGCCTTCAAGATATTGTTAGCAATCACAACGGAATAATTACTGCCGAGGGAGAATTGAATGTAGGTGCTACTTTTAATATATATCTTCCTTTAAATTCACTAAACTAACAGCTAATGCAACACATTGAACATATCGGTATCGCCGTTAAAAATTTAGAATTCTCGAATGATTTATTCACAAAACTCTTAGGAACAGCCCCTTACAAACAAGAAGGCGTAGTATCTGAGGGTGTAATGACTTCTTTTTTTCAAACGGGACAAACCAAAATTGAATTATTAGAAGCCACTAATCCTGAAAGTCCCATTGCGAAATTCATTGAGAAAAAAGGCGAAGGCATCCATCATATTGCGTTTGAAGTAGCGGATATTTTGGCAGAAATGGAGCGATTGAAAAAGGAAGGATTTATACTCTTGAACGAAGTGCCAAAGAAAGGAGCAGATAATAAATTAGTGTGTTTTTTGCATCCCAAAAGCACAAATTCGGTTTTGATTGAGCTTTGTCAAGGGATTAGGGGTTAAAGGGATTATGGGGGTTTAGGTATAGTATTTATATTTTATTCCTAAATCC
>JBBAKZ010000033.1:0-7912 GCA_040403275.1 Arcicella sp.
CTTCGGGCGAAACGGCGCCAATATCCAGACCAACAGGCGCATGAATTCGCTCGAAATTAGTTTCCGAAATTGGAAGTCCTTCGGTGGCTAATTCTGTAAAAATTTTTTCCGAACGAACCTTAGGTCCCAACATTCCAATAAATGGAGAATCGGTTTCTAAGGCTTTGGGCAAATTGTATTTATCCGTTTTATAATCGTGCGACATTAATACAATGGCGGTGTGACTGTCAAAAAGTATATCTGTAAAATTTTCAGGAAGGACAATCTCGTTGGCGATACTCGAAATTTTACTGTTTACTTTTAATGGATTTGCCACGATAGTCACTCGCCAACCCATTTCTTTTGCTAATCTCGTGAGCGGATATACATCGTATTGATTTCCCATTAAAACCAAATGAATTTCGGGCGGTAAAATTTCAATAAAAATTTCCAATTTTCCAGCCTGTTCTGTTGCTAATTTTAAGGGAGCAGATTTTCCAATAATGATCTGGTATTCAATAGCTTGATTTACGCTCAATCTCAATGTTTCATTTTGAATATTATGCAAACTTTCAAGTCCATTATATTCAATTGCATTGCCTGATTTTAGATTATCAAAACTAATATTTTTCAAGCCTGTAATCGTTACTAAGATGTGCGTTTTTCGCCTCGATTCCATGCAAGACTTTAGAATTTCGACTGGATTATAATTATCTGCAAAATCCAATGGCGTGAAAAGTACATCAATAATGCCATTACAACCCAATCCCACGCCAATTTGATGCTCATCATCTTCGGTAGTATCGTAAGTAATTAAGGTAGATTCTGAACGGGCAATGGCAAATCTAGCTCTCTTCAACGCATCACCTTCCAAACAACCGCCACTAATACCGCCCACCCAAATTCCGTCATCCATTACCAACATTCTTGCCCCAGTGCGGCGGTAGGATGAGCCTTCTACTCGCACAACCGTTGCCAAAGCGGCTTTTGTTTTTTCTTTATTAATTGAATTGTAAGTATCAATAATGGCTCTAATTTCCTTCATTTTTTATATTTTCTAAAAACTTAAAGGGTCAAGATTTTTGAAATGCCCGTTCAACTTTATGCGTTCTTTCGTTTTTTCTACTTCTTGCAAAATAGGAATAATTCTTTCTAAATGTTGAATCAAGAAACCTTGTCGTTCGGCTTCCGTTAGCATTTTCAGAAGGCTGTACTCTTGTTCTTGCGATAAGCCAACTTTATGGGCAATTTGGAAAGAATATGGCTGTGGTTTATCGGGGTCGAAAGTGTTTTCTTCGCCTAAATATTCATAAAGTGTAGCTACTCTTTGGGTTAATCCAATCATTACCGAAGGACTAATTTCTGGTTTGGGTAATAATTCTACCACACCACCCGAATATAGTTTCATTTCCATAGGGTTTTGAAAATCTATGATTCTGAAGGCTCTTATGCCTTGCGTACGAATATCCATCCGTCCGTCTTCGTATTTCTTGGAGAGTTTTGTGATTTTAACTTCCGTTCCAAAACCGGGCATTTTTCCATCTAAAAAAACAGGGATTCCGAAGGTTTTCCCTTCATCCAAACAGCCATTAACCAAATCACGATAACGTTGTTCAAAGATGTGAAGATTGAGGTCTTCCAGCGGGAAAGCGACTAAGTTCAACGGGAATAAAGGAAGGAATTTTTGCATAAATTTTGACGATGATTTCGGGTGTAAAATTAAGGTATTTTGTTTTAGAATTCATGCAAACTTGCAGTGATGCAAAGTTATTTGTCCTAAAATACTATTAATTAGCTAACTTAACGCAGGCTGGGTTTGGAACACAGCCTACGTTCTATAACTGTTTCACTTCAAAAAAACAGTCTTCCCATTTTTAGCAGATTCTTTGGCCGCCGATAAAATTTCTACGACCACTTCGTTCACGGGCAAGGAAGAAAGGTCTTTTTCGGGATTTATTTTACCGCTGACTACCGCCGCCAAATACGCAAAAACATTGGCTCGTTCGTGAGGAAGAGGCAATAAATCAATCATCGTTTCTTTACCAAATCTGTCGCCAATGATGTGTTTCATTTTATTTTCTTTATTGGCAATCAGAATTCCTTTCGTTCCATAAATTTCCGTGTCTTTTCTGTCGAAAGGCCAATTCCAAGAAGCTTGAATGATGGCTTGGCAGGTTGGATAAGTAAGAATAATGCTGGCTTCATCATCCACTTTTGGATAGATTTCTGGTTTCAATTGTTGGGTAACGGCGGTAACAGAAATTGGTTTTTGTCCGTCCATTAACCAAGTCATAATATCGGCACCGTAACATCCAAAATCAACTAAAGCACCTCCACCATTTTGAATCGGGTCGGTTAGCCAATCCGTAAATTCTGGTTTACAGCCAATTTCAATCGGACCACGGTGTCCGTCCATAATCACTACTTTCCGAATCGTACCTAAACTTTTTTCGGTTTTCACCAACTCCCAAGCCTTTGCGTGGGAAGGATACCAAGTCGTTTCAAAATTGGTCAATAATTGAATATGATGTTTTTTGACCAATGCTTTCATCTGATTCAAATGCTCATTGTTAACGGCTAATGGTTTTTCAACCATCACGTGAATGCCTTTTGGAGCGCAAGTTTTCACCACTTCCAAATGTTCAAAAATTGAATTGAACGCACAAATAGCTTCTGGTTTTGTTTTAGCAATAAGTTCATCCAAGGTAGCAAACCAAAGTGATTCGGGTAGATTATGTTCTTTCAATAACCTCATGGCTAATACTTTATTCGGTTCGGCGAAACCCACGATTTCAACATCCTCTTGTTTGCCGATGCAATCAAAAACTTGTCCAACGTGGGCGTGAGTCATTCCGGCAATGCCCACTCGAACGGGTTTCGCATGAATTGTAAAGGAAATAAAAATTAAAAGAATGAAAAGATTTTTCATAATTGTTGAATTTGTTTTGAGTTGAATATTTAGCAAAATTTAAGGATTTTTTTTGAATATTCTCTTTTAATTGTGTGGATTAAACAAAGATATTCATCAAATCGTTGTACCACTTATATATATTTTCAAGATAGTACAAATCAACCCTTTACAACAGTTAATTTTGTAAAAATAAAATGCTTGTTTAAATGCCCAAGGCTAATCGCCAACGGCTAAAAGCTACAAAAATATGATTACAGTTAGAGAAAGACCCATCACAAGTTGGTTGCCAATTACCAAAAAAGAAGTTGAACAGCGGGGCTGGGAACAATTAGATGTTATACTGATTTCGGGAGATGCCTACGTGGATCACCCTTCTTTTGGTACAGCGGTAATTGGGCGAATCATTGAAAGTGAGGGCTTTAGAGTCGGAATTATTCCACAACCCAACTGGCGTGACGACCTTCGTGATTTCAAGAAAATGGGGAAACCCAAATACTTTTTTGGCGTTACGGCGGGTTGTATGGATTCGATGGTGAATCATTATACGGCCAATAAAAGATTACGTTCAAACGATAGTTATACACCAGGTGGTGAGGCAGGTTTCAGACCCGATTATGCCTCAACGGTTTATACCAAAATTCTGAAAGAAATTTATCCCGATGTTCCCGTGCTTCTCGGTGGAATTGAGGCTTCTTTACGCCGAGTGACCCATTACGACTATTGGAAAGACCAGTTGATGCCCACCATTTTGGAAGATTCGGGAGCGGACATGCTCGTATACGGCATGGGCGAACAACCCTTGCGAGACATTTTGAGAATGGTGAAGGACGGCGTGCCTTTGAATGAAATAAGAGATGTCAATCAGATTGCTTATTTGGATGAAAAACCCGTTTCAGAACATCAATCTTGGGAAACCGTAGAATTGGCAAGTCACGAAATTTGTCTGGATGATAAAATGAAATATGCCGCCAATTTCAAGATTGTGGAGGTAGAATCAAACAAATGGCAAGCGAATAGGATTTTGCAAAAAGTAGGCGACAAAACCTTGGTTATCAATCCGCCTTTCAAAACGATGGACGAAGAGGAAATGGATAAATCATTTGATTTGCCTTACACTCGTTTACCCCACCCAAAATACAAAAATCGTGGACCGATTCCCGCCTATGAAATGATTAAATTTTCGGTCAATATGCACCGAGGCTGTTTTGGGGGTTGTAGTTTTTGCACGATTTCGGCTCACCAAGGAAAATTTGTGGCTTCTCGTTCGGAAGAATCAATCATGAAAGAGGTGAAACAAATCACGGAACATCCTGAATTTAAGGGATATATCTCCGATTTGGGTGGTCCTTCTGCCAATATGTACCGCATGAAAGGCAAGGATGAATCTATCTGTGCCAGATGCCAAGCACCGAGTTGTATTAATCCCGTGATTTGTTCAAATTTGGATACTTCGCACAAACCTTTGACCAATATTTACCGAAAAGTGGATGCTTTGCCAGAAATAAAAAAGGCGTTTGTGGGTTCTGGCGTTAGATATGACCTTTTGGTGGACGATTTTAACAAGAATAACCAGGACGGAAATCACGATGAATACATGGAGCAATTAGTCACCCGCCACGTATCGGGAAGATTGAAAGTTGCCCCCGAACATACTTCCGATGCTACGTTGAAAATCATGCGTAAACCAGGATTTAAATATTTTAGAAAATTCAAGGAAAAGTACGATAAAATTCAAGAAAAGCACGGATTAAATCAACCGTTGATTCCGTATTTTATCAGTTCTCACCCCGGCTGTGAGGAGCAAGATATGGCAAATTTGGCGGCAGAAACCAAAGATTTAGGATTTAGATTAGAGCAAGTTCAGGATTTTACGCCCACGCCCATGACGGTTGCCGAGGTAATTTATTACACGGGCGTGCATCCGTACACTTTACAACCCGTACACACGGCAAAAACCAAAGAAGAAAAACAGATACAAAATAACTATTTCTTTTGGTATAAAAACGAATTTAAAAGCTGGATTAGAGAACGGTTGACGAAACTAAAAAGACCAGATTTAGCCCAACAATTATTAGGAGACGTAAATCCAAATCCGAAAAAGAAAGTAGGTCCGAGGAAGGATTATACTACTTATAAGCGGAAGTGGTGATGGAGTATTCGTTTAAAAACAAAAGCCGTTCAATAGCCATATTGAGCGGCTTTTGTTTTCAAGTTTTACTTATGTCGTTTGTGGTGTTCAACTAGTAAACTACCATCCGAGTCATTAAGAGGTTTTGTTAAATTCCGTTATTGAAATGATGGAAATTTTTTGAAAGTATTATCTCATCACAGAAAATTTCCAAAACTCACACGCTTTTATTTATTAAGTTAACAAATTGCTTCGCTATATTCGTGTCAGTAAATACATGATAAAACCCACAAACCATGAAAAAAATCCTGCTAATAACTTTCCTGTCACTGTTTTACTTTTTTAGCTATTCCCAAAATGAGACTTATGCCGATAAATTGGGTTTTCCAAAAGGAGCAAAGGTTATCATTATGCACGTGGATGATGTTGGAATGTCATATGATTCTAATTTAGGAGCCATTAAAGCGGTTGAAGAGGGCGTGGCAACTTCCATGAGTGTGATGATGCCTTGTGCCTGGGTGCCTGGTTTCGTGCATTATCTTAAAAATCACCCCAATATTGATGCGGGTTTGCACCTTACACTCACATCAGAATGGAAAGATTATCGTTGGGGACCTTTGTCGGGTAAACCAAGTGTCCCTAATTTGGTGGATTCGGACGGAGCCATGTGGCCAAGTGTTCAAGAAACCGCAAAACACGCTTCTCCTGATGAGATTGAAAAGGAAATCAGAAGTCAATTGGATAGAGCAAGAACCATGGGTTTTGAACCTACGCACATGGATTCGCACATGGGAACATTGTTTGCCCGAGCAGATTATTTGGAACGATATTTCAAAGTTGGGATGGAGCAAAAAATTCCTGTTATGTTTCCAGGAGGTCATAATTCAATGATTATGAAAGAAAATGTTGCTGGATTAACGCTCGAAAAAGCCCAAACGATTGGTAAAATGTTGTGGTCGGCGGGTTTACCTGTTTTGGATGATTTACACAATATTAGTTACGGTTGGTCAATGAACAAGGTTGTGAAACCAAACGATAAAGACTTGCAAAAATATAAGACGCAGAAATACATTGAATCATTTAAAGATTTACGAGCCGGTGTAACGATGGTAATCATGCATTGCACTTCTCCCACCGAAGTTTTTGAACACATCAGCGATTCGGGCAATACTCGCAAAGGTGATTTACTCGCTATGATTGACCCTATTTTGAAAAAATATATTCAAGATAACAACATCATTTTGACTACTTGGCGAGAATTAAAACAACGGAGAGATAAGGTGCAATAGATTATTTTCAAGAATAATCCACATAAAACCCAAATCTATTCAATTTAGAATTTCCTATCTTCAAGAAAAAATAAAAATTAAGTATTCAAACATGAAAAATAGAATTATTGTAGGCTTTTTACTTTTTGTAAGTGCTAATTTATTCGCTCAAAAAACGGTCAATGATTTGGCCGTTGCAAGTCCCGAAAGTGTAGGTATTTCTACCGACCGACTCAAACGCATTGATGCTCATTTGCAAGACCATTTGGATAAAAAATGGATTCCCGGAGCGGTTGCCATGGTGGCTCGCAAAGGTAAAATCGTATATTCAGTGCATCTTGGCACGAGTGGAATCAACAAGCAAGACATGAAAGTGGATGATATTTTTAGACTAGCATCCATGACTAAACCCATCGTCACGACTGCTATGATGATTTTGTTGGAAGAAGGAAAATGTACGTTAGAAGATCCCATTTCTAAATACATTCCTGAGTTCAAAAATCCGGTGGTTTTGAAAGAAGTAAACGCCAAAGATTCCACTTTTACTTCCGAACCTTCCCCTTCCGAAATCACCATTCGTCAGTTACTTTCACATACTTCGGGTATTGGTTATGGTTTTACGAATACAAAAATTTCGGGCGTGATTTATGGCAAAGCTAAAATTCCTGATGGAGCAAATATACAAAATGCCACGATTGCCGATAAAATGAAAATATTAGCGCAACAGCCTTTGTTGCACGCACCTGGCACCAAATGGACTTATGGTTTAGGGATTGATGTTGCGGGATATATAGTCGAAATCATATCGGGAAAAAACCTTTCAGATTTTTGTGAAGAACGTATTTTGAAACCTTTGGGTATGAAAGATACGCACTTTTTCAGACCCGAAAGCGAGGAAAATCGGGTGGTAAGTGTTTATACCGAAATCAACGGGAGCGTATTGAATGCGATGTCTTTTCCGCAAGCAAAAAACCTGTATTTTCCAACTCGTGGCGCAAAAACGTACTTTTCGGGAGGGAGTGGTTTATCCGGAACGGCGGCTGATTACATGAAATTTATGCAAATGATTTTGAACGGCGGTACGTTGAATGGTACCCGAATTTTGGGTAGAAAAAGTATTGAAGCCATGAGTAATAATCAAATTGGTGACCTTAGTATCAGTTCCGCTGGTACAAAATTTGGCTTAGGATTTTCGGTTGAAGTGCCGCAAAGTTCTTATCATAAATTAGGTTCGGTTGGGCGTTTGGGCTGGGGTGGATTGTATAATACCTTCTTCTGGATTGACCCAAAAGAACAAGTGATAGCCGTGTTAATGACCCAAATTTATCCAAGTACGCACCAAAAAGAATTGTACGATAAATTCGAGAATTTGGTTTATCAAGCGATTGTGGATTGAGGAAAATAACTAAATAAAAATAATGATGGCCATTTGTTAACACAAAACGGAAGTCGTCTTTTTAAAGGACGACTTCCGTTTGCTGCGATATCATAAAAATATTTTATATTAACCCAAAAATGTAATTGCATCAATTATAATAATTACGAACAAATCCAGTCATTTTATTCATCGTAAGGGTTTACTTTCTATGAGGATTCGCACTTGGAAGTGAATACCGACTTAGCTTG
>JBBAKZ010000033.1:7922-14187 GCA_040403275.1 Arcicella sp.
AAACAGCGAACCCAAAACAATACATAAAATGATGGTTTTCACGTCTGTTTTTCCTACTGATTTATCTATGAATATTATGCCTGCATAAATTAATGCAACAATACCTGATAAGGTTAATAATGTTCCGAATACTCGTTTGATGTTCATTCCTTTGTATTTGCGGGTTTTCATTAGAATAACAAAAACCAATGCCATCCCAAAAAAAATGTCAATTTTAATACACGGGAAATAAGTTCTACAAAGTGGGTATTTTTAGGATGAAAAATTACATTCCCTATAAACCAAACCCTTCAGAATCAATCATTTGTATTGGTTTTCCCATCTTTTTTTGAATAATTTTAAAATGGTGTTCATCTTCTGGAATGATTAAGGAAATGGCTTCACCAGATGCTTCGGCTCGTCCTGTACGTCCGATGCGATGCACATAATCTTTAGGCGAACGGGGCAATTCATAATTTATCACAAAAGGCAAAAACTGAATATCAATTCCCCTCGAAGCCAAATCCGTGGCAACCAAAATATTAGTTTTTCCTTTTTTGAAACGATTTAAAGCTTCTGTTCTGGCACTTTGGCTTTTTTTACTGTGAATTGCCATTGCCTCAAAGCCATTTTTCTGCAATTTATCGGTTAAATTATCAGCCGTTCTCACGGAAGAAACGAAGACTAAAACTTGTTTCATTTCTTTATTTGTAATCAAATAACGCAATAAAGGTCCTTTTTTTTCGGGTGAAACTCGGTAGGCAGATTGCTTAATTAAAGCTGTATTTTTTGTTTCCGCTTCAACTTCAATTCTGGTTGGATTACACAAAAGCACTTCTTGAACCAGCTTGCTTTCCGTATCTAAAGTGGCAGAAAATAGAATATTTTGACGTTTGGGGGGTAATAAAGCAAAAAGTTGATTGACCTCTTCTTGAAAAGTCAAATCCAACATTTTGTCGGCTTCGTCCAAAACTAATACTTCAATTTTAGACAAATTTACCGATTGTGTTGACACCAATTCCAGCAAACGACCGGGTGTCGCTACCAAGATTTCGGTATTTTTCAAGGTCATCATTTGTTGGTTGAGCGTTACGCCCCCAAAAACCGCATTATGCTTGACTGGGATGGTTAAATATTGACTAAATCCTGCAATCACCTCCCCAATCTGAACGGCCAATTCTCGGGTTGGAACGAGTATCAAAACCTTTAAATGCAGGTTTCTGGTCGTTTTTTTGCGTTGAAATAACTCTAAAATTGGTAACACAAAACTGGCAGTTTTCCCAGAACCTGTTTGGGCAATTCCCAAGACACTTTGACCTTCCAAAATGGCTGGAATTGCCTGTATTTGAATGGGATATGGAGCGTTATATTGCTGTTCGGTGACGGCTTTAAGGATGGAATCTGATAAACCGAGCGATTGAAATGTCATAAAATTATGGGTAAATATTTGCTGCAAAGGTAACACTTTAAGGCGATAGACTCTTACTAAGTATTTGCTACATAGCATCAACCTAAATTTTACTAAATGAGATTTAAATAATATGGCAACCCCAAGAATCCTTCAAATTTGCCTAACAATCGAAAAAAAATCTCCAATTGTCGAATAACAACTATTTTTACAAGTATATTTTAGTATTTTTTGTATTTTTAACATAAAAATAGTGAAGTAAATAAATCAAAAAATATATGAAAAATGAAATTTCTCGTCGTGGTTTTATGTCCATAATTCCCCTAACGACTCTCGGATTACTATTGAGCAAAGATTCGATTTTTGCTAAAAACTCAAGCGTTTTGATGGTTAATAAACCAAATTCAAAATTTGGGGGTATTCAAATTGGTGCCATCACTTACTCGTTTAGAAGTATGCCCCATGATATTGACCAATTATTGCAGTTTTGTGTAGATGCCAAGGTAAGTGCCATCGAAATGATGGGCGACCCAGCCGAAACTTTTGCCGGAAAACCGATTAGCCCAATTAAAATGCCAGTAATACCGCCAAAAGGAGGACAACCGCAAAGAACACCTTGGACAGATGAGCAGAAAGCCCAAATGGTTGATTACAATAAAAAAGTAGGCGAGTGGCGAGCAAGCGCTTCGATGGATAAATTCAAAGAAATTCGAAAGAAATTTAACGATGCAGGCGTTAGTATTTATGCTTTCAAACCCAATGCCTTGGGTTCCAATAATTCGGATGCGGAAGTAGAATATGCGCTAAAGGCAGCTAAAGCTTTGGGTGCTAATTCGGTAACCATTGAACTTCCTACGGATCCAAAACAAACGCAAAGATTGGGTGATTTAGGCGAAAAACATAAAGTATATATTGGCTATCACGCTCATTTACAGGCAACTGACACGCTTTGGGATGTAGCTTTAGCACAATCGCCTTACAATTCTATGAATTTAGATTGTGGTCACTACATTGCCGTTGGCGGTAAAAATACCAAGGAAACATTGTTTGCTTTGATTGAAGCGAAACACGATAGAATCACGAGTATGCACATCAAAGACCGTACGGCTGATGGGAAACAAAATTTGGCTTGGGGACAAGGTGACACGCCAATTAGAGAAATTTTATTACTATTGAAAAATAAAAAATATAAATTTCCTGCTACCATCGAATTGGAATATGACGTTCCTGAAGGTTCGGATGCGGTGAAAGAAGTGGCAAAATGCGTGGAATATGCTAAGAATATTTTGGGGTAAGTAGGTTTTAGGGCTTAGCGTTGTAACTTACAATTAATCTGTGAATAACAAATGAACTAGTTTATAACGGATAATTAATTACATTGTTAATTAAGTCCCTTTAACTTCCCGAAAGTTCTTTCTACTTACGGGAAGTTTCCTAAATAATCTCGTAATTGAGTAATCTAAAAAATGGGTGTCAGAAAAAAACTGGCATCCATTTTTTTGCTTATAAATCAACATACAGCAAAGTTTTGTAAATTTGTGTCCTGATTCGTTACCTGAAAACAAATGTGTTTTAAACCGCATCTGAAAAATCTATGAAAAAAATGCTCGATTACTTCCTCAGTACGCTTTATTTGGTATATTTCTTCCTGATATTACTAATTTTTCATCCCTTACAAATTATTTTTTTTGAGCTTTTTGGACAACGAACGCACCAGAAATTAATACATATAATGAATTTCTTTTTGTTACATGGCGTGAGAGTTTTGGGAACGGGTTTAAAATTTGTTGAAAAAACGAAATTACCCACCGACCGCCCCATCATTTTTGTGGCAAATCACCAAAGTATGTTTGATATTATTGGGATGATTTGGTATCTCCGAAAAAACTTCCCTATTTTCGTTTCTAAGCAAGAATTATCCAAAGGAATTCCATCTATTTCCTATAATCTGAACAAAAGTGGAGCAGCTTTGATTGACCGTGAAGATGGGAAACAGGCAGTGGTGGAAATTGCTAGATTAGCTAAAATGATTGAGGAAAATAACTTTTCAGCTTGTATTTTTCCCGAAGGCACTCGCTCACGTAGCGGTACAATGAAGCCATTTGCCGTTGGAGGAATTGCTATTTTGATGAAAAAAGCCCCTAATGCCTTGATTGTTCCCGTGGCCATTGAAAACGTAAATAAGTTGAATCCGAAGGGATATTTTCCTCTAGTAAGTTTTCAAAATCTTGTTTGGACGGTGCTTCCCGCCATTGAAAGAGGCGATAAAACGCCCGAAGAAGTCGTGGAAGAAGCCAGAGATGCTATTGCCAACATTGTTGAGGTTAAATCTAAATCCTGATAAAAACCTTCTTTTTATACATCCAATTCAAAAGCAACCATTCGAAAAGTAAAATTATACTTCCGTGTACAAGTGTTCGATACGGAATGCCAAAAATAGTATCGTAATTTTCTCCTAAATGCGTGTGCAGGGCTTTTGAAATATAACCATCAATGGTGTGGGCAAAAATGTATGCGGCAATCGAATTCATGCCAATAATCATCAACCCATACCCCCATTTTTGCTTTTGTTGCATATCAATTATAAAATAAAAAAATGCCATCAATAAAAAGCACCAACCACCACTAAAAATAACCCAAGTTGGTGTCCAGATGCGCTTTACATTGGGACAAATTCCTGCATAATTTAGTAATAATCCAATCAATAATCCAGCAATTCCATAGATTAAAAATAGGCTAAGTTTCTGATTATTAGGTTTTTGGGAGATTAAAATATTTCCTGCCAACAATCCTAAAATCATCGTGGCGAGCGTTGGAATAAAACTCAAGGTAGCATACCCACCACTGTTGAAAAGGAAAGGTTTTTCTCGAGGGAAAAGATTCAAAAACCACGTATCAAATGCCCAAGCGAGATTACTATTTTTATTCCAATGAGCAGCAAAATCATCTTGAAGATGCCCCCAATCTTTAGCAACACCAACGGCTTCGTAATTAAAATTGGTAGGAGGGAGCGGATAAAACAGGAAGGCGGCCCAATAGCCAACGACCAGTAAAATGAAAGCCAATAATTGCACCCTGAATGACTGGAAGCCTAAAATAAACAGAAAAGTGTAGCCCAAACCAATTTGGGAAAGTGTATCTTCAAAGGTAAAATAGGTCATATCTTTTCCCTGCGAACGTAAAAAAATGCCCAACAATATGAGAATCAATGACCGCCAAGCCGCATGAATAATTAATTTTCCAAAAGCTTCCCCTTTGTTTTTCCGATTGAAAATAGAATAAGGCAAAACTACGCCCACCAAAAATGAAAATGATGGCTGAATCAAATCATGCAATGAGCAGCCAATCCATTCTACGTGGTCTTGATTAAATGCCATAAATTGCCAAAAACTGCTCTTGGGCAAGGCTTCAGCAACTTGATGAAATTGTAAAACTTCTGCCATCATTAATAACATGACAAATCCACGATAAACATCGGCAGATTGAAGGCGAATGGATTGGGTTTGCTGCATAGTCGTGGAATTGTGAATCGAAAATAAGCATTTTTCTCTGGTTCTCTATCCTTGTTTTTGGAAATTTCTACAAGGCTCAAGAGGCGGTTAGCCATGACAAGAAAGTAGAATTTTTAGGATAAACTCTTTAACTTACGGAGATATCCAAATTCAAAACTCTTTTTAAATCCACCATGAAAAATATTCTTCTCTTCTGTGTATTACTCCCTTGTTTTGGGGTATTTGCTCAAAAAAATACCAATCAAAAAGCGCTGTCGGCAACGCAGGGTTTTCTGAAAACGTTGGATAAAGAAAAGCTGTCCAGAGCTTTATTTCCTTACGATACCAACGAACGTAGAACTTGGTTTTTTATTCCGATTGAAAGAAAAGGTTTGCCGATAATAGACATGAACGAGGAACAAAAAAATGCGGCAATCAATCTTGTAAAAGCCACGTTGAGCGAATCAGCCAGTAAAACTACGCTTGCCATTATGCAATTAGAAATTATCTTGAAGCAAATAGAGAAGCTTGCACCCGAAAATAACCGTAGACATCCCGGTAAATTTTATTTCTCCGTTTTTGGTACACCCGATACTCAAAAATTATGGGGCTGGCGAATTGAAGGGCATCATATTTCCTTGAACTTCTCTTCGGAAAATGGTAAAGTCATTTCGGGAACTCCTTTATTTTTGGGGAGTAATCCTGCCATTGTTCCAGAGGGATATCCGCAAGCGGGTTTGCAATTAATTAAGCAAGAAGAGACCTTGGGGATTGACTTACTGCATTCTTTTTCAGAGGATCAACTCAAAAAAGCGATTCTTTCTGATAAATCTCCCGTAGAAATTCTGTCGAGTAATTCGGCTCATATTTTACGTTCAGATACCTTGAAAACGGGTATTTCTTTTACTGAAATGAATAAAAATCAACAACAAAAACTAATAAAAATGATTAGTTTTTATGTGGAAAGATATCCTTTTGGTTTTGCTAACGAATTTATGGAAAAAATTGAAAAAGCAGGATTAGATAAATTGACGTTTACATGGATGGGGGCAAAAGAAGCCAAAATTGGCAATGGAGGACATTATTACCGAATTCAAAATCCAGTATTATTTTTGGAATACGATAATACGCAAAATAATGCTAATCATATTCACACGGTTATTAGAGATTTAACCAACGATTTTGGGGAAGATATGCTGCGTAAACATTATGCACAAGAACATAAGAAGTAGGAAGTAGGTAGTTTGCAGTAGGCAGTAAATGTAATTTGCATTAGGTAGTAAAAATAATGTACTTTTTTTGAGTAAAATGCACGCAATTTTTATTTTTTTTACTGCCAACTGCCAACTGCCAACTGCCAACTGCCAACTGCCAACTGCCAACTGCC
>JBBAKZ010000034.1:0-2143 GCA_040403275.1 Arcicella sp.
CTTCCAAGAAAATAGCTCTTCCGGTGGAATTGATAAGGTTTTCAACTTTTTTCAACTGACTTAAGGTGATATCACCAGCCGCCGAAAAAGCAGTCATTCCCATGCCTAAAAGTGCGGGTGTGTTAGGCATGGCTCGCACGATAAGATTATGATTTAAGGTAGATTTAATTCTATCAATCGAAATCCCTGCCATAATACTCAAAATCAATTGATTAGGTTGAATAACGGCTCGCAATTCGTCTTGCAGAGAAGCAAAATCTTGCGGTTTTACGGATAAAATAATCAAATCATATTCTCCTATTTTGGCGTTTATGGTATCAATAACGGCACCGACATTTTCTTGACGAAGGGCTTCGGCACGTTCAGCATTTTTTTCAATCAGAAAAAGATTTTCTTTCTTTACTAATTCGTACTGGATAAAGGACTTGGCAAATGCCATGCCCATGTTTCCAGCTCCAATAATGGCTACTTTCATATTGTTAGATTTTCTTAACTAAGTTTTGTCATTGCGAGCGAAGCGTGGCAATCTGTTGGATTGATGGAATGGAGTTTGAATATCATTTCTCGTGAGCTAACAGTTGGGTTAACGAAACTCCGATTCACTGCGTTCTCAACAAAAAAGTTAATATTTTTTAAATTGACAGTTTTCGAGAACAAAAATACATGAAAAAACCCTGATAATCTGGAAATTATCAGGGTTTTAGGGATTATGCTAATGCTAAAAGTTCTTTCCGTTTTTGTAAAATGAAGTCATCTACAAAAAGATTAATTTCTTGTTTCATTGCCAACTGTTCAGATTTTTCCAAGGAATCATAATATTGAAAGAATTCCCTTTGAAGCATAATTCGTTCAATTTCATCCTGAGAGTTATGAAATTTATTTTGCATTTCTTTTAAATCGAACTTTTTCATCATTATTTTTTCTTTTTTTCTTCTTCAATTTTAGTAATAACATTGTGTAGCAAATCTAATAAAGCATCAATCCTATCAGGAGAAACAGATTTTGCGTGATAGTTTAACATTTCTAAGATTTGAACTTTCATAGATTCAAGCGCTTCCAGTCGAGTCATTTTACATTTCTAAATTAATATTTTTTATAATATCTACGTTTTTTTATTTCAAAATTTATTTCAAAACCTCCTCCAACTTGCGCTCCAACTCCTCACCTCGCAAATATTTTGCGATAACTTTTCCTTCTTTGTCCAACAAAAATGTAGCGGGAATACCTTGAACTCCATACGCAGCGGCAGCGGCAGAATTCCAAAATTGTAGGTCAGAAACGTGATGCCACGGCAAACCGTCTTTTTCAATTGCTTTTACCCACGAATCCTTTTCTTGGTCGAGACTTACTGAAAATATGTCAAAACCTTTGTCTTTAAATTTATAATACATTCTCACCACATTCGGATTTTCTTTTCTACATGGGCCACACCAACTTGCCCAGAAATCAATCAAAACGTACTTTCCACGTAAAGAAGAAAGGGCTAAAGTGGTGTCATTGGGCATTTTCATAGCAATTTCAGGAGCTTCCGAACCTACGTCCACACCTTTCAATCGCATAATTTGCTGATGAAAAGTTTTGATGTGAATGTTGGGAGAATTTGGCTTTTCGGCTTTAAATTTATTAGAAATTTGTATCATTGTCTCCAAGTCCGATTCTGGATTCAAGAAGTTTCCTGCCGTCCACAATGCCACCAAATTTGTTCCCATTTCGGGCAACAAAGCCTTAATTTTGTTCACATTAGCCGCTTGTGCTGCTTGAAAATCACTTTGAATTTTCTGTAAAGTGGCTTCATCTTTTTTGACTTGAGCCGCCGCTACTTGCTTGTTCCAAACTTCAACTTTTGCCTGTAATTCTTGATTAATTTTAATGATACGGTTAAAATATTCAATATTTTTTGAGTCTCCTGAAATTTGAAAAGTGCCTCTTTTACTGGGCAAATCCATTCCATCGGCAATTACATTAACCGTTTCACCCCCTTCCAAAATCAATAAAACTTTTTGACTCAATTCCATTGCGTAAAAATTGAGCAAATAATATCCTCCACCATCAATGATATTAGTATTAAATTTAAAAGATTTATCTGACCCAACATTGGCAGAATCCATCGTGATTGGTGTGCCACGTCCATTAATAAATTGCA
>JBBAKZ010000034.1:2153-3220 GCA_040403275.1 Arcicella sp.
ATCTGGCACAACATTGTTTACCTTGCCAGTAATGGTAACTGGCTTGCCATTAGGCACTTGGCTGTATGTAAAGGTGGTTATGAAAGCGAGTATTACGCTTAGAATTAGTTTTTTCATTTTTCTTTAAGTCGTAAGGCGTAAGTCATAAGTCGCAAGAATAGTGAAATGATATTTCATACTAAAATTTCTTACGACTTGTGACTTATAACCTAAAGACTCCTTTTTATTTTTATACTTCCAACGATTTTTGCAATAATTCAGTCGTAATTTTCGGGTCGGCAGCGCCTTTGGATTTCTTCATAATTTCACCCATGAACATCCCCAAAATTCCTTTTTTACCTGATTTGTATTCTTTAACTTTCGCAGAATTATTTGCTAAAACCTCATCAATTAACGTTTGTAAAGTATCTGTATTGCTTTGTTGAATTAGATTCTTGGCTTCGGCAATTTGCAAAGGTGTTTTTTCAGAATCCGTAATCATTTCTGGGAAAATCTGCTGTGCCGCTGTTGACGTACTTACTTTACCATCATCAATTAAATTAATCAAAGCTCCCAAACGTGCTGAATTTACCGTTAATTGATTGATTTCTAAGTTATTATCATTCAAATATGATTTCACTGCTCCCATAATCCAGTTAGAAACAGCTTTATAATTCTTGGTAAATTGACACGTTTCTTCAAAATATTCTGCTACTTCACGGGTTTCGGTCAGTACATTAGCATCGTATTCTGGAAGAGAATATTGCTTCGTAAATTTCTCGAAAAGTTCCCATGGCAAGGCGGGCATTTGGCTTTTCACCGATGAAATCCATGCTTCCGAAACCACCAAAGGCACCAAATCTGGTTCTGGAAAATACCGATAATCATTCTGCGTTTCTTTCTCACGCATACCCGATGTTCGTCCAGTAGTGGGGTCAAAACTACGAGTTTCTTGAACAATTGTGAGGTTATTTTCAATGGCATCAATTTGTCTAACTATCTCATATTCAATCGCTTTTTGAATAAAACGCATTGAATTCATATTCTTGATTTCAACTTTCGTACCAAAAACTTTACTGCCCACCAAC
>JBBAKZ010000034.1:3230-13957 GCA_040403275.1 Arcicella sp.
CATTACCGAAACATTCACATCGCAACGCAAAGAGCCTTCTTCCATATTGCCATCACATATTCCCAAATACCGCACTAATTTGCGCACTTCCGACATAAAAGTGGCAGCTTCTTCGGCTGATTTAATTTCGGGTTCCGTAACCATCTCAATTAAAGGCGTTCCTGCACGATTGTAATCCAATAAACTCTCCGTTGAACCATCGGCATGGAGCGATTTTCCTGCATCTTCTTCCAAGTGAATATGATGAAAACGCACTCTTTTTTCGCCCGTTGAAAGTTTTACATCAACCCCACCACCCATGCAAATTGGCGTTTTGTCTTGGGTAATTTGATACCCTTTTGGAAGGTCAGGATAAAAATAATTTTTTCGGTCAAAATATTGATTTTCAGTGATTTGGGAACCACAAGCCAAGCCCATTTTGATAGCGTATTCCACCGCTCGACGGTTCAATTTAGGCAAAGTGCCAGGATGTCCGAGTGTAATAGGCGATATGTGCGTATTAGGCGAACCGCCAAAAGAGGTCGCATCGGCCGCAAAAATTTTACTCTCAGTTTGCAACTGAGCGTGTACCTCCAAGCCAATAACGACTTCGTATTTATCTCTAATTTCTTGTTTCATGGAATATTTCAAAAATATCTGTTTGCAAAGATAAATGATGTTAGACCACAGATTGTACGGATAATACGGATTTACTCGGATTTTTGTAAATTGATAAAATAAAATACCCCTGTATTATCATCTGATAGAAGTAAAATAAGCCCTGCCAATCGTTTTAAAACCATTAGCAGGGTTGCAGAATAATATTAACAGAGACTTTTGTCCCTTTGTACCTTTTGTGGTAAATTACTGTAAAATATTTTAAACTTCATTCCAACCGTTTCAATATAAATTGAGTCTTTATAAAAATTATATAGCAAAAATCTAATTTGGAAACCGAAGCACAGCTCATAGAAGCCTGTTTACGCAATGACCGCAATGCCCAACGCAAGCTCTATAATGCCTACGCAGGGAAAATGTTGGTCGTCTGCATGAGGTATGTCCAAAATCAAGCGGAAGCCGAAGATATTTTGCAAGAAGGATTCATGAAGGTTTTTCAAAATTTAGATACATTTCGGGCTGAAAGTACCTTGGGTTCTTGGATAAAACGGATTGTGATTAACACTGCTATCAACCAAATTCGCTCGCAAAAGCATTTTCAGAATATGGATGATGTGCAAGAATACGAAAACAAAGTCTCTGATAATCTATCGGGTATTGAAGCAATCCACTTTCAAGAATTAATTGAAATGATTCAAAAATTGCCCAAAGGTTGTCGCACTGTCTTCAATTTATTTGCCATTGAGGGATATAAGCACTACGAAATAGCGCAGATGTTGAACATTACAGAAGGAACATCAAAATCGCAATATTCACGGGCAAAGGCGATTTTGCAAGGTATTTTATCGGTAAAATAAGGAATGGGAAATACGACAAATAATTCTTTCGAGGAACAATGGCAAAAAGTCTTTGATGATGCCTCTCTGCCCCCATCCGAGGCGGTATGGGAGAGAATTGAATTGGATTTAGAAAATAATATTCTCCCAAAATCTATTAATAGTTCTTATTATTTGGGTGCTATTGCAGCCCTTATTTTGGGCATAAGTTTATGGTTTTTTATTCGTAAAAATGAAGAAAAAAAATTGGTGCACGACATTGAAAATAAGGTAATTAATCAAGTAGAAAAATCGAGCTTTAAAACTGAAGAAAAACTAATTATTAAACCAAAAGAAAATATTCAAATCAAAAAAGTATTTGTCCCCAAGAAAGAGGAAATTATTGAAACAAATGTTGTGGTTACAGAACCCGAAAACGAAGAACGAATTATTAACGATTCCATTGATTTTATGAGCCCAATCATGGCAACAAAAAAAGTGAATTCTAAACTATTAAATCCAAACCTAATTATTCCTTTTGAACAAACACCTTACTACGAATTACCAAAACCTGTTTCTAAGAAAAAGTCAATTTGGGATAGAGTTAAAATTTCTGGTGGTATTGGGGTTTATCAATAATGCAACCACATAGGTAAGATAGGGAACATAGATTTGCAACCACATAGATAAGTTAGGTAACATAGAAATTATAGAAGAATTAAATGCGCAACCACATAGATAAGTTCGGTAATACAGTAATTATAGAAGAATTAAATGTGCAACCACATAGGTAAGTTAGGTAACATAGAAATTATAGTAGAATTAAATGTGCAACCACATAGATAAGTTAGGTAACATAGAAATTATAGAAAACTCAAATACAAATTAACATGAAAGCATATATTTTAAAAATAGGAATTCTTGGTTTTATACTATTTTCAGCTTGCTCGAAAGAAACAACTTTAACCCCCGCTGATGAAGACCAGCAATTAGCACAATTGGGTAAAGATATTGAAGAATTTGCCAAGAATAAAGCCTGTTCGGGAGGCAATAATAATTGTCGGTCAATGGCCATGGGAAGTAAGCCTTGCGGTGGTCCAACGAGCTATATTATTTATTCCTTATCAAATACGGACGAAAAGCAGCTATCCGACAAGGTAAAACAATTTACTGATTTACAAAAGGCACTGAACATTAAATATAACCGAAGTTCGGATTGTAGCCTTTTAGCTCCTCCAACGGTCGATTGCCTAAATGGGGTTTGTAGTTCAAAGTAGAACCCTCTCAATACAATACTAATAGGGTTTTAGATATATTTTACCATAAATTTAGCAACTACATTCTTTCTTATATTTCCAGTTAAAATAGTAGGCCAAAGCAATCAATGATGCCCCCAAAGTTCCCGTCAAGAACTCAAATTGATGCCCCAACCAAGCAATTTCCAATACTTTTATAATCATACTTCCGATCAATAAATACAAAGGCAACGGATTGTGATGTTTACGAAAATCAATCCATAAAAGTACGCCCGCCAAAATTAAACTTCCCCCAATAAACCAAATTTCCCACGAGTGGTTACTGATAAAACTGCTCCCTAAAAATGGTAAAAGCGTAATTAAAATGGGCGTTGCAATACAGTGAATAGCACAAATAAGGGACAGATAAAATCCGACCTTTTCAATATTGTTGTTATCGTGCGTATGTTTTGCAGATGTAATCATGTTGCAAAAATAACATACTTGCAACACTATTGCAAATAAAATTTAAAAAATTAACACAATTGATATTCAGGCAATGAGGCGATACTTTGAGCCATATTTTGAATTAAACTTATGCCCGTTTTCCCTTCTGATTTACTCAAAATCATCGCTTTTTGTTGAGTTGACAACGGTCTTGATAATAAATAAGCCTCCAATTTATCCAATAATTCTGCTGAATTATTCGATGTAAAATTATTCTGAAATGCCTCCCAATCAATAATTGCCTGCATTTGCTTAATTTTTTTGCTCAAATTTTCCGTATTCACATCACCATCGTCTTTGGGTTTGAAAGTAATTTCTGAATCTTTGAAAATGATTTCGGGCAATTTCATACGAGTCATTAAAGTAGAAGAATCAATCCAGTTTTTACCACCCGACCAGCCTGCTACGTTGGGAGGAAAAAACAAAACCTGTCCCAATGCTTTCTGAACGAATAAAACCGATTGTTTTTGTTGGAAATTTATCCCAAAATTTCGCTGTAAACCCACCAATAATTCAACGGGCGATTTGATGCGAGTGCCAATGTTTTCTGGCAGATAAAACCAGTCACTTTTGAAGGTAAATTCCATCAGGTCGGCAATGTCATAATCAGTAGAACGAAAACGGGTTGCCATTTTTTCAATAATCTGATTATCAACATTTTCATTGACAAAATAACGATAAATTTTAGTACAAATAAAGGCTGGAGTTTTAGGATTTTCTAGGATAATTCTTAAAATATCTTCTCCGTTAAAATTGCCCGTTTTGCCTTGAAAAGTCTTCTCTCCATCATCGTGCTGATTAGCTCTAAATACAAATACCCCTTTCAAATTCGTTCCCCAACCCGTAAAAGCCCGAGCCGCTTCTTGAACATCTTTTTCAGTATAATTTCCACGGCCTAACGTAAACAATTCCATTACTTCTCGAGCAAAATTTTCGTTTGGAGAATTTTTCCTATTTTGCTGATTATTGAGAAATTGAAGCATTTCAGGGTCTTTGGAAATGGCCAACAATAAATCGCCAAACTTACCTAAAGCATACTTTCGAAACAGGTTGTTTTGTAATTGAATCGCCAACGGCCTTACACCTCGGCACGCAAAATGTCCGTGCCAAAACAAAGTCATTTTTTCTCGTAACATTCCCCTTCCTGATGCCATTGTATTTATCCAGAGAAAGTTTAAGTCCGTGATTTTCTCCCGTCCTTGTTTAATTTTTTCTTTAATTTCTTCGGGAGACGCACCTTTCATTTCTATGATATTCCGAAGCGCTTTTTCTTCATTGCCATGTCAACTTCCTCCTCCTCAACCACAATTAATGGGTCAATTTTTTCAGCATCTTTGAGGAGAAATTTGAGGGCTTTTTTAGGAGATTTAGGTCCAAATTCACGCAACTGTGCGGGCGTTGCTCCAAAACCCGCCCGATGAAAAAGGTGTGCTATTTTTATCTGATTATCAATTTTCATGTCTGCGATGTTTTTCTTAGGACAAATTTGGACGTGGAAGGTTTAGTGTGGTGATTGGAGAAAATATTTAAGCTTTGATAGGGCATAAAAAAACCTCCGAGCGTGCTGCTGAGAGGCTTTTTAACTAACTTCCCGAAAGTACCCCCCAACGGAGTTGTTTAGTGAAGTTGAGCAATTTAGTTTATCCTACACCACCGAAACCTTCACAAGCAAAGTCAATTCTTCAAAGTCAACTTCTTGACCATCAGTCAATTCTGATACAATTTCCAACGAAACTGCTTGTACTTCTTGGCTAATGAAATCGCTGAAAACGCTTACGCCCTCGCTCACTTCTGGGTCTGAATCTAATAATTTGATATTGATTTTGTCGGTTACGTCAAAGCCTGAATCTTTCCGTAAATTCTGAATACGATTCACAAAATCACGGGCGATTCCTTCTTGTTTCAAGGCTGGCGTAATTGTAATATCCAACGCTACCGTAATTTCGCTGTCTTTAGCGGATAAATAACCCGGCAAGTCTTCCGTTAAAATCTCCACTTCGTTTTTAGTGATGAGGTATGAAGTCGTAGGTATGAGGTATGAATCTGTTTGCTCTAAGTGGGCAATGTTTTCAGAAGTCATTGCCAAGATTCCATCCGCCACGGCTTTCATATCTTTGCCAAATTTTGGCCCTAATGCTTTGAAATTAGGTTTCACTTTTTTCGATAAAACGCCCGACGCATCATCCAAATATTCAATGGCTTTGATATTTACTTCAGTCTTAATCAAATCTTCAACCGAACTAATTTGTTGACGAGTTTTTTCGCTCAAAACAGGAATCAAAATCTTACTCAAAGGTTGACGAACTTTAATTCTGTTGGTTTTACGGACGGAATGTACCAAAGAACAAATCCGTTGTGCCAATGCCATTGATTCTTCCAATTCGGGATTAATCCATGCTGGTATTCCCGTATGAAAATCAGTCAAATGTACGGAAGCAACTTTGAAAGGCGTATTCTTCTCAATAGACTCCTCACGCACGTGGTCGGTCATATTTTTATACAACCAATCCCCATAAAAAGGGGCAATCGGCGACATCAACTGAGCTACTGCCACTAAACAATGTTGCAAAGTTTCATACGCCCCTTGTTTGTCTTCGGTCATTTCGCCTTGCCAGAAACGTCTTCTGCCCAAACGTACATACCAGTTAGACAGGTGGTCGCAAACAAAATCTTGGATGGCACGTCCTGCCTTGGTTGGTTCGTATTCTTCGTAAGCCTTATCCACTTCCTCGACAGTTGTCAATAATTTAGAAATAATCCATCGGTCTAATTCCGACAGTTTTTCGTAAGGCAAACGGTCAAATTGATTGATTCGATAGCCATCTAAATTGGCATACAAGGCAAAGAAATTATACGTATTCGTTAAGGTTCCGAAGAATTTATTGCGTACTTCAGTAATGCCCACCAAGTCAAATTTGAGGTTATCCCAAGGCTGTGCATTCGTAATCATGTACCAGCGAGTTGGGTCGGCTCCGTACTTTTTCAAGGTATCAAAAGGGTCAACGGCATTGCCCAAACGCTTAGACATTTTATTGCCATTTTTATCCAAAACCAATCCCGTTGAAACTACATTTTTGAAAGCAACCGATTCTTCCACCATCGTAGAGATAGCATGAAGCGTAAAAAACCAACCCCGAGTTTGGTCAACGCCTTCCGAAATAAAATCCGCAGGGTATGATTGTTTGAAAATTTCCTGATTTTCAAAAGGATAATGCCATTGTGCAAACGGCATAGCGCCCGAATCAAACCAAACGTCAATCAAATCCGTTTCACGGGTCATTAATTGTCCAGAAGCAGAAACCATGAAAACTTCATCCACGTATGGACGGTGCAAATCATGGATTTTGTCTTCGTATTGTTGAAGGAATTTTTCGTTAAAATCTCGTTGCTCTTGGCTCAAAACATCATCTTTCAATGCGTGTTTCACGGCAAGAATCAACTCTTCAACCGAACCGATACAAATTTCTTCGTCGCCGTTTTCAGTACGCCAAATTGGCAAAGGAGTTCCCCAATACCTTGAACGTGAGAGATTCCAATCCACCAAATTTTCCAACCAATTGCCGAAACGACCCGTGCCCGTAGATTCTGGTTTCCAGTTGATGGTATTATTCAGATGAATCAACTTGTCTTTCATGGCAGTGGTACGAATAAACCAAGCATCTAAAGGATAATACAAAATTGGCTTATCCGTCCGCCAACAATGCGGATAAGGGTGGTCGAATTTCTGAACATTAAAGGCTTTATTTTCCGTTTTCAACTGAATGGCAATTCGCTCATCAACGGATAAATATTTGTCACGATTTTGCAAAATTCTTTGCTCCTCTTTCTCTTCTTCCGACAAATACGCTTCCTTCACTGGCTCATTAGCATAATCGGTAATCTCAGCCACAAAACGCCCCTGACGGTTCACAATTGGCACATCTTTTCCATTTTCATCTTTCACAAAAATAGAAGGAATGCCATTTTGAGCCGCTACCCGGAAATCGTCCGCTCCAAAAGTTGGCGAAGTATGTACCACGCCCGTACCGTCTTCGGTCGTAACAAAATCACCAATAATTACTCGGAAAGCAGCCGTTTCAGGTTGTACGTAAGGCATTAATTGTTCGTATTCAATGCCTTCCAAAAAGTTACCTTTGAATTCAGAAATGATTGTCCAAGGGATGATTTTATCGCCATCATTATACGTAGTAAAATCGCCATCTTTTCCTTTTTCATTAAAATATTTTCCAACTAAATCCCTCGCCAAAACTACATTTACAGGCTCGAAAGTATAAGGATTTCGGGTTTTTACTAAAATATAATCAATGTTTTTTCCAACCGTCAAAGCAGTGTTGGCGGGAAGCGTCCATGGGGTAGTTGTCCATGCTAAAATGTAAATATTGTGACTGTTGGCAACGTCAAACAAAAATCCTGATTTACCCGTCAATTTTACTTTAAACTGAGCCGTTAAGGACGTATCTTTCACTTCACGATAACATCCTGGTTGGTTAATTTCATGGGAAGAAAGTCCAGTTCCCGCCGCAGGAGAATAGGGCTGAATGGTATAGCCTTTATAGAGCAATCCTTTTTTGTGTAATTTCTGTAAAAGATGCCAAACCGACTCAATATAGTTGTTTTCGTAGGTAATATAAGGATGTTCTAAATCTACCCAATAGCCCATTTTTTCCGTCAAATCATTCCACAAATCGGTAAATTTCATGACGGTTTCACGGCATTTCTGATTGTATTGTTCGACGGTAATTTTTTTGCCAATATCTTCTTTGGTAATTCCCAATTCTTTTTCCACCTGCAATTCAACGGGTAATCCGTGCGTATCCCAACCGCCTTTCCGTTTCACTTGCTTGCCTTTCAAGGTTTGGTAGCGACAGAAAATATCCTTTATGGCACGTGCCATCACGTGGTGAATACCTGGCGTTCCATTGGCTGAAGGCGGACCTTCGTAGAAAGTAAAAGTTGGATTTCCCTCACGGGTATCAATAGATTTTTGGAAGATATTTTCATCTTGCCAAAATTTCAGGATTTCGTCGGCAACTTGTCCGTAATCGAGGTTTTTATATTCTTTAAAATTCATACTGCGTAATTATCAATAACCAATCCCTTAATCAGGGAAAATTCTTGCAAAAGTACAATAAATGAGTGGGTTTTGGAAGGAAATAGCGCAGATAAAGAAAACTTTGCTGTGTTTTTACTTTTAAAATTGTGAGAAGATACCCAGTATGTAAACTATAAAATTTAACTTGTTTTGTTAATGGAGATTTATTCTATTCAAAAAAAAACCTCAAAACAGTTTAAATGTTAGAGGGTTCTCAATTTATTTCTATAAAAGGTTATCAAAACCACTCCAAACAACCTTCTTCTACAATTCCTTTCACCCCAAAATTGTCATCAAAAATAACCATATTGGCTTGATAATCAGGTTTTATTTTGCCAAAATTATTACTTAAATTTAGTACTTCGGCAGGATAAGTTGATGCCATTCTTAATGATTCTTGGAGAGGAATTTCAACTTGTTCCACACAATTTTTCACGCCTTGCATCATCGTCAGGGCTGAACCAGAAAGAGTACCTTTCGTATCAGTGTAATGCGTGCCTGCGTGAATAAATTTATAGTCGCCCGAAATATCGTTAGTAACTGCATCGGTAATGATAAAAAGGCGTTTGCCCATTATCTTTTTGGAGATTTTAATACTGGTAAAATCCACGTGAATTCCATCTGGAATAATACTCGCCCAAGCCTCAGAATTATATGCCGCCCCGACTAATCCAGGCTCACGACCTTGCAGTTGCGACATGGCATTAAAAAGGTGCGTAATTCGGTTAATTCCCTGCTGAAAGGCATTTGTGGCTTGTTTATAAGTGGCGGAACTATGCCCCGCCGCAACGATTATCTCACTTTCTAAAAGCATTTTTAGCTGTTCATCCGTGAATTCTTCGGGGGCAATGGTCAGGTAAGTTGGCAAACCTTTACACGCCTGAATAATGGTTTGCAGTTCTTCATTCGTTGGTTTACGGATGAATTCTGCCACGTGCGCCCCTCTTTTTGGAAAGCTGAAAAATGGCCCTTCAAGGTGCAAACCTACCAAACCTTTTCCACCGTTTTTGAGATAATTTTTTGCGACTTCAATGGCTTCTAACATCTTATCTAAAAACACAGATGAAAGGGTTATTTGAAAATGAGTTGTCCCTTGACGGCGGATTTCGAGATAGGTTTTACGGATAGTTTCTTCCGTTGTTTTTGAATTATACAAACTCCCTCCACCCCCATAAATCTGAATGTCTATTAACGATGGAGCAATGTTATATCCTTTTAAATCAATGACTTGCGTGTCATTTTTCAGATTTTCTTTAGGAATTATTTTGTCAATTTTATCGTCTTCAATCAATAAAACTTGGTTTTCTATGATTTCTTCGGAAGTAAATATTATGGCGTTTTTGAGTGCGTACATTTTGAGCATTAAGTTATTGGCTTTGAGCAATGAGATAAAAATACGTAATACATCGCATTTCTCAAAGCTAATGACTCAAAGCTAATTACAAATCCACCATTTCAACCACAATTTTCCAAGCATCTTTTGTTTCTTGTTTATACATACGAAGATAACTACCAGATTTTCCAGCACCCGAAATTACGCCATAGACACAAACTAAATCACCTGCATTAGATGAAATTGCCTTTAAACCCGTGTAAACCAAGTTTTTATTGTATGTCTTTTTTAAAAATACTTTTGCATTTTCCTTGCCGATGATGGGTGTCAGATTCTTGCGATATATTCTTACATTTTCAGCGAGATGAGGCTCAAAGGGATTAAGGGCAGATTTTGCATTTTTCCAATAAAAGTGGTCAGTCATAAAAACCATTCGCTCGGCTAATACCATCCGATTTTTGAGTTCGTATGGCTTAAAAGTAGGGTAAATTTCAGTAAGTTCTGCATTATTCAACTTAACTTCATTATGCAAAACTCCCATATCGACCGCTACTTTCCACGAATTATCAGCTTGTTTTTTCCATAGCGTCACAAAACTTCCAAACGTACTGGGTTTGTCGGTAGCGGAAGTATTATGTGATTGATAATTCCCAACAATATAACCAAAATCTAATGAGCCCGCAATTTCAGCAATGACTGGTTTCCAAGTAATAGTCCCCTTTAAATCAATATTTTGCCAATATTCTAAACCATTTACAGGCATTGATTTATCGAAAACAATGGATTCATTCGATAAAAAATTTAGGAATGCAGCCTTTGTTCCAACATTTATTGAGGCTTGCGCAAATGCTTTTTCGGTTTCAATTAATTGCTGTAATTGCTCTTTTTGCTTTGGGTCTTGGGCAAAAAGGAAAAAAGGAAGTAATAAAAGAAACAGTAGCACCCCAACCCTAGAAGGCGGAGTTAAAAATGTACTTGAAAGCTCCCTCTTTAGGGGTTGGGGGGCTACTTTTTCTTTTTTCATTATCATATTTAATTAAATTATTTTCTTCCCGTCCGACTATTCCCACCTTTTTTAACTGCTCTATTTTTCCTTTCTCCACCACTTGACGACTTGCCAAAACTTCCTTTTCTTGCCTCTTTACCCC
>JBBAKZ010000035.1:0-13957 GCA_040403275.1 Arcicella sp.
CATCAAAACGGCAAAGTGTTGATTTGCAATAATTTACAGGTTTATCGATTTATTTTTTTTGGCGTTTACTTGATAAAAGCGTTTATATTTGTTAGTGCTTTAATCACGCTTAACCATTGAAATTAAATCTTCTATTTCCAAAGAGCACTTACCAAAATCAAAGGGTTCGATTTTAGTTTGCTGAATATCGAACATCGGTAAATAAACATTGCATAGGAGCTACTCGACACATATTAGCCGTTTTGATGCCTTGTGATACACTTAAAGTTTTGCAAAAAAATAAGGACTCAGCAATCTGCTGAATCCTTATTTTTATAAATCTATCAATTTTACTTATTTGTAAGCAGGGTCTTGTACCAAAGTTGGCGTTCCATTTACCGATGAACGGTCGATAGCTTCCTGTGGAATTGGATAGAATTCGTTTTTCCCTTTTGTAAAAGTAACTCCTTTCAAATAAGTTCTCTTATTTCCTTCAACAGCCGTATATTTATTCAACACATCAGCAGCAATTCCCCAACGTTGTAAGTCAAAGAAACGGTGTCCTTCCATGGCAAATTCTAAGCGAGTTTCAAAACGTACTGCCTTGCGAGCCGTTGCTGCATCCGTCCACGGCGCGGTATAGTTTTTAATGACATAGTTTGCGGCTGGCACGGGTGCTCCTTTTGCATCAAATACCAAAGTATAACCATCACGATTTGTTTTAACATCGCCAGGAATGATTTTCTGAACAAAACCTGCAGGGTTTGCTGCTCTCGTTCTGATTTGGTTTACCAAGGCTCTTGCTTTTTCCAAACCGCCTAATTCAACTTCACACTCCGCTAACCACAACAAAATATGTCCATAACGAATGATACGATAGTTATTTGCGGTAAGATTTCCCCATCCACCAATGCCGGTAAATGCTTTTGAGGCGATGTGTTTCTTTGGAGAATAAGGTCCTGCATACGTTTGGTCACGAATAAAATCAAGATTGTGGGCTTTGAAATCCAAGAAAAGAATTCCACGTCTTCCAACGGTATGGTCTAATCTTGGGTCTAAAGGCACTGTTGAAGGCTCATAAGGATCATCAATTTTAAGTCCTTGATCATTTTTTACATCAACATCATTGAAAGTATCCAATAAAGGAAGACCGTTGGCATCAGTTTTAAAAGCATTCACTAAATTTTGTGAAGGCTGATAAAATCCGCAACATCCCCAAGGCGACGCATAAGGATGTGCCAAACCCATTCCAGCATTGGAGGCTCCATCGGCAGCACTCGAAACCGCATATTGAACCTCAAAAATAGACTCCTCATTATTGCGAGTAGCTACATCCATGTTGTTATAAAACTTATCAACCAATTTAAACTTTCCGCTATTGACAATTTGGTCTAAAATAGCTTTGGCTGCTTGTAATTTTGCAGTATTGGCTGCACCCGTTGAAATATTCCAGCCTTGAAACATATACGCTTTTGCCAAAAATGCCATGGCTGCCCATTTTGTTGGACGGCCAACTTCTGATTGCTTATCCGGTAATACTGCCATTGCTGCTTGGAAATCAGCTTCAATGAGGGGCCATGTTTCTTTGTCGTTTGGCACTTTGGTACTTTCCGTATTGTTCAAATCAAATGTCTTATCATCAATAAATGGGATATTTTTCCACATTTTTCTTGCTTCAAAATGGAATACACCTCGTAAGAATCTGGCTTCGGCTTCGATTTGTTTGGCACGGTCGGGGTTGATTCCTTTCGTTCCTTTCAAACTATTTAATGCATCATTTGCACGAGCTACACCTTTAAATAAGCCTCTCCATTTGTTCTTAATGTGTCCATTGGTTGGTTGAAAGTCATATTTTTCAATAAATGACTCTTCTGGTTGGTCACCCGCATCCGTTCCTTTGTAGGCATCATCGGATGGAATTCCACCAAAAACCCAATTCTGTATTTCGTTTTCCCAAGGCGCTTGTCCATCCAAGCCTTGCCCATCCAACATTCCGTATGCACCTAAAAGAATGCCTTCTACGCCACCGGGGGTTTGTAAGGCAGTTGGACTATATTGTCCTTGCGGGTCACGGGTTAGGAACTCATCCGTGCAGGCCGTTGCCAACCCTAAAGATAAGCCCGCTACTAAACTATATTTTATGAATTTATTTTTCATTTGTGTTTTCATTTAATGAGTTTGACTGTATTAACAAAAGTTATTATACAGAGATTAGAATCCTATATTTAAGCCAGCAGTAAGGGTTCTTGAAACGGGCATATACCCACCATCAAAACTCAAGGTATTATCAGCCCCTGTTTGAATTTCAGGATTTAAACCCGTGTATTTGGTGAAAGTTGCCAAATTTTGAACTTGGAAATATGCTTGAACATTGGCAAATCCAATGGTATTAGCAATCCTTGAAGGCATGGTATAAGTCAATTGAATATTTTTGATTCTGAAATACGAGCCTTTTTCAATAAAATAGCTTGATGGGCGGCTACTTACTTGGTCGTTGGCATCCATGATTGGTACATTACCACCTTTATTCGTTGGCTGCCAAGCATCATACAAAGCACGTTTTGAGCGATTGCCTTGGAAAGTATTGAAATCAGAGAAATAACGAGTATAATTAAATACATCATTACCTTCCGTTCCATTACAGAAAACAGTTAAATCAAAGGCTTTATATCCCAAACTCAAACTTAAGCCATAAGTAAAATCAGGGTGAGGATTTCCAATGATAGTACGGTCAGAATCGTCAATTTTGCCATCGCCGTTGATATCCGCCATTTTGAATTTACCCGCATGATTATAACCATCCGCATAAGGAGCCCAGGCTTTCGCTTCTTCCTCTGATTGGAAAATACCTAATACTTTATACCCATAGAAAGAGGATATTGGTAAACCAGCTTGCGTTAAAGTCACCGCAGGAACACGAGAACCATATCCAAAGAATTTTGTTGTTGGACTTTCATCTAATTTATCAACCGTATTGCGATACGTTGACCAGTTGGCTCCCACGCTGTAACGTACACCACCAGGGGTCGAATTACGATAGTTTAAACCAATATCTACCCCTTTGTTAGTCATTGCTCCAACGTTGAACGCAGCCGGATTGGCATCGCCTGCCGTGAATGTGGTAGGAATAGTGAATAGCATGTCGGTTGTTTTACGATTCCAAACGTCAATTTCAACAGCAAGTTTACTCTTGAATAAAGAGGCATCTACACCAAGATTACTTGAGGTTGTTGTTTCCCATTTTGCTTTTGGATTTCCATAGGCCTGCGTATCGTAACCTATCCTTGGGCTACTTGTTGAGCCATCAATTGGGTATCCAGCATGAAAAATATCGGCACGGTAAGTGGTGTAGGCGTTATAATCGCCAATTTTTTGGTTACCCGTTAGACCGTATCCGAAACGCAATTTCAAATCATCAATTACGGGCAGTTCATTCTTAATAAAACCTTCCTCTGAAAGTCTCCAGCCTAAACTGAAGGCAGGGAAAATGGCGTTACGAGAGGCTTGTAAGAAACGAGAAGATTGGTCATTACGAAGAATGGCTTGGAATAAATATTTATCCTTATAACCGTAATTCAACTTTCCAAATTGAGAATACAAAGTATAATCTCTAAAAACACCACCACCATTTGAGGCCTTAGTTGCATCTCCTAAATCAAGGTAACTAATAATTTGATTGGTTTCGAAGGCATAACCATTTCTACTGGCTGAAAATCCTTCTCCGTATTCTTTAATACTTTCTAGACCAGCGTAAGCATCAAATTTATGAACATTATTGAAAGTTTTGCTGTATGAAAGGGTATTTGTCCACGTCCAAGCGAAGAAATAAGCATTATTAGAAGTTGATCCATTGTTGAAACTACCTTCAATATATTCTGGATTGGCCCTTCCAATATACCGTCCCCTATTTGTATTGATATCTACGCCTAAGCTTGTTTTAACTTTCAAATCAGGGATTATTTCATACTCTGCATAAACATTTCCGAAAGCACGGATACGATAATTGGTATTATCGGCCTCTCTTGCAAGCGTTGCGTAAGGATTTGAGTTGTTTCCTAAGTTGGCCCCACGGCTACCCGCAAAGTTTCCAGCAATATCGTATACTGGAAGAAGTGGATGGTGCTTGTATGAACCAGAAACGGCATTTTGTTCTTCGTTATTACCAAAACCACCTTTACGGTTATCCAAAGAGGCGGAGAAGTTTTCACCCACACGAAGACGTTTCTTCATGGCCGTAAATTCTGTATTTGCCCGAAGCGTATAACGCTCATAACCCACAAATTTTACGACTGATTCTTGGTTGAAATAACCCAAAGACAACGCAAAACGACCATTTTCAGAACCACCCGTTGCGGATAATTGGTAATTTCTGATGGGTGCGGTACGGGTTAATTCATTCCACCAATTCGTATCAGCTGCTTTGGTAATGGCATAGATATTACTGGGCGTCAAAGAATATAATTTAGGGTCAACGGCGGCCGTTCCTGCTTTACCCGCACTTGGGAAAACGTAGTCAGGAATGGTTACTTCCCCATTTGATCCAAAAGTATATTGTCCGTGTGAAGGCGTTTTGCCGGCATATTTATCCGCCAGATACAAATACTGTCCTAACTCTTTGGCATTCAAAGCTTGAACATTCTCGGCCGTTGTTTGTGAACCTTGGTACGTTGAAAAATTTACTTTTACTTCGCCTGGTTTTCCTTTTTTTGTGGTGATGATTACCACACCATTGGCAGCTCTTGAACCGTAGATTGATGCGGATGAAGCGTCTTTCAGAATTTGAATCGTCTCAATATCCATTGGATTTAAGTTTCCCTGACTTTCGGTTGGAACCCCGTCAATCACATAAAGCGGGTCGTTATTACCAATCGTTCCGAATCCACGAATCCTCACGGTTGCTTCCCCTCCGGGCGTGGCATCGTTCACAACGCTTAACCCAGAAGCACGGCCTTGCATCATTTGTGCAAAAGTGGTGGCTGGAACCGATTGCAAATCTTTGGCTTGAATGGTGGCAACGGCTCCGGTGATATCCCGTTTAGATTGAGTCCCGTAACCCGTTACGATAACTTCGGATAAATTCGCAACATCCTCAGCCAAGGTAACTCTAATGTCTGATTGATTACCGACCTTAATTTCTTGCGATTGAAATCCGACTGATGAAATCAATAAAAATGAATTGTCATCTTTTACCGCAAGTGAAAATTCACCGTTAGCATTGGTTGTTGTTCCGGTAGTGCTTCCTTTGATAATTACTGAAGCCCCTGGAATTCCTTGCCCAGTGGGTTTATCAGTAATTTTTCCTGTTACTTTTCTATTTTGAGCAAATGCACCGAAGCTCAAAAATGCAAGTAACAAAAACATACTTTGTCGTAAATGTTTGTTTTTCATAAAATTTGTGTTTTGGAGTTAAAAATGTGAAAATTGGTAAAATCATTTGATTAGGGTACTGATAAATAATAATTCGAGCTATAACACGCTCTTTTTTATCATTAAAGAATTTGTTGGGAATACAGAAAATTTGTTAAGTTTTAGAATGTCACTAATTTTTGATTATCAACCAATGATGATTGTATTAGTTTAATTCTTGCATTTGGGAGTGAAATGAGTAATGAGATTGAAATAAAATTTGTGTGTTAAAGTATAACAAAAACTTTTGGCAGATTTTGGTCCTATAAATGCACAATAGGATTTTTAATTATTGTTACTTAAAGCAAATTTTCAATATTCAAAACTTCTTACAAAACCGAATGTCTCAATTCATGAAATCATAGAAATTAGATTAATTAATTGAGGAAGAATTGATTTTTTTGTTGTGATTAGGTTTTTTTTAAAGTTAGTTTAAACTGATAACACAAATTTAAGATTTTACAACTTCAAATTTTATTCATTTTGTATCATTATTTTGTTAAATAGTTTCACTTTATGATGATTTGTCAATGTATTTTACGATAATATTTGATGGTAAAGTTGTTAGATGAGTAATTTTGCTCATGGTGTAATATAATTATCCTATTCTTTAAAATGTTGAGTAAATATATATTTTCCAAATATTTAGAAGAAATGCGGGGTCAATAATGACCCCGTTTTCTTTCAAAATACCCAATCTTATTTCGTTACTGATGTTTTTAGAAGTGTTTTAAAAGTAACTTCGATGTACTATTCAAATAATAAATTGTGATATTATCATTTGTTTTGAATTAAATGTAAAATTAGATTTAGTTTTATACATAAGTGATTCAATAAGTATCATTATTTCAACAAAATGTTTCACATAACCTAGCTTATCGCTTATTTTTATAACTTTATATTGACAAGTATAAAGCCCCCACCATTAACTCTTCGTCCTTTTGAAAAGTAAAAAATATATCCTGTCGATTTTGCTTTTTGTAGCAACCATACATTTCTCTTCCTTCAATACAATTGCTCAACCTTATTTTTTTAGAAATTATCAAGTTGAAAATGGACTTTCAAATAATGCCATTTATTGTAGCATTCAGGATAAAAATGGATTTATGTGGTTTGGTACAAAAGACGGTTTAAACCGTTTTGATGGCTATTATTTTAAAACATTTCGGTTAAATAATGCTAAAAATTCCTTAGTTCCAGACCTGATATACTGTATTTCAACGGATAAAAAGGGAACTTTGTGGGTGGGAAGTTCTAAGGGATTATGTTTTTATGATGATCAACGAGAATCTTTGGTTAGTGTAATTGATTCGCTAAAAGAAATTAATTCGGTTCAAATAGATAACAACAACCAAATCTGGTTTATTTCCTACAATACTTTGTATCGATATAATTTACCAACCAAAAAATTAACCAAATTTCCACCATCCGTTTATTTTCCTGCTTCTTCCATTTCTTTGAATTTGAAGGGGCAAATTTGGGTTGGGACAAAAGATGGGTTTTTGCAAAAGTTTGATGCTAAAACCGAAACGTTTAAAAGTTATCCTGTTTTTGCACAATCCCGAAAAACCTCCTCACATTCAATTCAAAAAATTTATTGCTTCGGTACAGAAACGGTTTACGTAGGCACGGTCAATCAAGGGTTAAAGAAATTTGATATACCTTCGGAAACCTACAAAGATATTTTGACCTTTAATTCGGCCAAAAGCGTCATCCACGTTCGAGATATTAAACAATATTTTGCCAACGAATTATGGCTTGCTACGGAGTCAGGTATTTTTATTCTTAATACTTCCACAAATCAATCAATCAACCTACAAAAGAAATTCCTTGATCCTTTTTCCCTCACGGATAATGCGGTTTATTCAATTTGTAAAGACAATGAAGGAGGTATTTGGGCGGGAACGTTCTTCGGAGGAGTCAATTATTATTCAAAAAGAAATTCTTTATTTGAAAAGAAATTTGCCGATAATTCCAAAAATTCGCTCAGTGGTAATGTCATTAGAGAAATTTGTCCAGATAAATTTGGCAATATTTGGGTGGGAACAGAAGATGCTGGTTTGAACAAACTGAATCCTAAAACAGGAGCCATTACGCAATTTATCCCCGATGGGACAAAAGGTAGTGTAGCGTATTCAAATATCCAAGGACTTTTGAATGTTGGCAATGATTTATGGATTGGTACTTTTGAACATGGGCTTGATATTATGGACATCAAAACCGGAAAAGTAAGGAAACATTTCAACGCTGGGCCGGGTAAATATGATTTAAAAAACAACTTTATCGTAAACATATTTCAAACCAGATCGGGTCAAATTTTTGTTGGAACGGCCAATTCTTTGGAAAAATATAATCCAAAAATGGAAGGTTTCGATTTGGTAACCGAACCATCTATCAATCATTTTACCAGTTCAATATTGGAGGATAATTTTGGAACCATTTGGTTTGGAACCGACCGAGGAGTCTATTACTTCAATCCAAGTACAAAAGCAAAAGGATATTTATTCAATGACCCTCAAAACCCAAATTCTCTCACCAATAATAATATCAATACGATTTTTGAAGATAGTAATCATTGTTTATGGATATCGACCGAAGGCGGTGGACTTTGTAAACTTAGCCAAGATAGAAAAACGCTCACTACCTTAACCATGAAAAATGGATTGCCGAGCAATTTCGTGGTGAAGGTTTTGGAAGATAATAAAAAAACATTATGGATTGCCACATCTCGGGGATTGGCGAATTTTAATCCAGCAAATAATAGGGTTGTAACCCACTATACCAAAGATAATGGTCTTTTGAGCGACCAATTCAATTATAATTCTGGGTATAGAGATGCCCAAGGAAAGATGTATTTTGGCAGTATTAAGGGAATGATTACTTTCAATCCCAATGATGTTTTGAAGGAAATTACATCGGCGCCCATTCTTATAACCGATTTTAGTGTAGGAAATAAAGAACAGAAAATTGGCGATGAAAATTCTTTCCTGAAAAAATCGGTTCTTTATACCGACGAAATTACGCTACCTTACGATAAATCTTCTTTCAATATTGACTTCACAACGCTTAGTTTTACATCTCCCGAAATGACCATTTTTAGTTATTTCATGGAAGGACTGGACAAAGAATGGACTGAAATAAAACCCAATCGTAAAGTCTATTTTACCAGTTTGTCGCCCGGTGAATATGTTTTCAAATTACGAGCCTCTATTAATGGCAATTGGAGTAAAATAGATAAATGTCTGACAATCGTCATTTTACCTCCGTGGTGGGCAACTTCGTGGGCGTTTATTTTTTACGGACTTATCATTGCCATTTTGATTTATTATTTATTTTCAAGTTATCATACCATTATTGAGGATAAAAAAGAAAAGGAAATTTATGAAGCAAAGATTAATTTTTTTACGAATTTAGCTCACGAAATCAGAACGCCTTTGACCTTGATCAAAGGACCCATCGAAAATCTTTTAGAACAAATGGATGAGGTGCCACAAATAAGGGAAGATGTTGTTTTGATGAATAGAAATACCAATCGATTGATTGCCTTGGTAACCCAGATTTTAGATTTTAGGAAGGTAGAATCCAAAAGTTTTAGTCTTGATTTTGTGAAAGTAAATGTGACAGAATTATTGCAAGAATCACACTTGAATTTTACTTCATTGACTAAAAAAAGAAAAATTGATTACACGATTAGTTGTCCTCCGGATGACATTTTTGCCTTTGCCGATGAAGAAGCATTGAACAAAATTTTTAGTAATCTTTTTAATAATGCCGTAAAATTTGCTCATCAGAAAGTGGGGATTCGAATCTTACCCATAAGTCAGAATTCTACTTTTATAATCATAGAATTTGAGAATGATGGGCTAAAAATTCCACTTGAAATGAAAGAAAAAATTTTTGAACCTTTCTATCGATTAAAGGAATCAAAACAAGAAGGAACCGGCATCGGTTTAGCCCTTGCAAGATCGCTGACTGAGTTATTAAATGGCGATTTATATTTGAAAGAAACCGTTGATAATTCCATTGTATTTGTCCTTATTTTGCCCATTTACCCTTCAAAAGAAAACAATGAATAATCCATTTATTTTAAAATAATCACGTAACTTATTAAAAATCAAGGTTAAAATTTAGAATTAATTTTTTACAAACAAAATAATCCGAAACGCTAATAAACTATTTTAACATGCTACCAATTATTTTACTCGTCGATGATAATGAAGAAATTCTTGAATTTTTAGAGAGAATGTTGAAATTAAAATACACAATTGCCAAAGCCAAAGATGGGAAAGAGGCTTTGGAAGTTTTGGATAAAGAGACTGTGCAATTAGTGATTTCTGACGTGATGATGCCCGTAATGGACGGCTTTGAATTGTGCCGAATCATGAAGTCTAATTTTGAATATTCACACATTCCGGTGATTCTTTTAACGGCAAAAAATGGTATTCAAGCCAAAGTAGAAGGGCTGGAATTAGGGGCGGATGCCTACATCGAAAAACCATTTTCTAAAGAACATCTTCAAGCCCAAATTGCCAGTTTGTTGAACAACCGAAATATCATTCGTGAGTATTTTGCGAGTTCTCCGTTGATTCATATAAAAAGTATGGCCCACTCAAAATCAGATGAATTATTTTTAGAAACCCTTCACGCAACCATCAATCGAAACCTAGAAGATGCGGATTTGGACGTTGAAAAATTGGCTCAAATTATGAATATGAGTCGCATCACGTTATATCGAAAAATCAAATCTATATCAGTATTAACACCCATCGAATTAATCAATATTACTCGCTTGAAAAGGGGCGCTGAATTATTGGCCGAGGGAAATCACAAGATTTTTGAAGTCTCGTACATGGTTGGATTTAGTTCTCAAAGTAATTTTGCCCGCAATTTTCAAAAACAATTCAATATTACGCCCTCCGAATATATGAATTCCAAACAATTGGCGTGGGAGAAACGGTAAAGGAGATTGGTAATTTTCAAACTTTTATCTTAGTACCGTCTAAATAAGTCTCTAAAACTTCCCGAAAGTTTAACCCAGAATGGAATTGCTTCGGGAAGTTCTCTATTGTTTTTGCCCGTTGGTTACTTTCCACTAAATTTTACTACATTTCTTCTATAATTACCATAGAATTTACATAAAATCATGTTAAATTTATAGTTTATTTCTTCAAAAAAACTAATACATTTTTTGTAAATTATCAATCTATGACTGCTAAGTATTTGCCATTTTTATCATTAATCTCTTCCTTATTTCTGTACTCTTGTGGGAATAATACGGTTTTTACAAAACTGACTGCTGAAGAAACCAACATCACTTTTTCAAACAGAATTACCGAATTGGATACCATGAATGTGCTTAAGTTCGAGTATGTGAACAACGGCGGGGGAGTGGCATTAGGCGATTTTAATAATGATAAGTTAGTTGATGTTTATTTTACTGGTAATCAAGTAGATAACAAATTGTATTTGAATAAAGGAGACTTTAAATTTGAAGATGTTTCTCAAAAAGCCAATGTTGAAGCTAAAGGAAAATGGTGTTCGGGCGTGGCTTTGGTGGACATAAATAACGATAAATTATTGGATATTTATGTCAGTGCAACTGCTAAAAAAGTAGCATCAGAACGAGCAAATATGCTTTATGTAAATCAAGGAGTAGGAAAAGATGGCGTGCCAATTTTTAAAGAAATGGCTCAAGAATATGGTGTTGCTGATACTACGCACACCACAAATTCGGTCTTTTTTGATTATGATAATGACGGTGATTTAGACCTTTACGTATTGGTGAATGAGATGGATGACACTCGTTTCCCGAATAAATATCATGACAAAATAGTGGATGGTTCTTCCAAACGGACGGATAGATTATACAGAAATGATTTCTCGAAAACCCTTCATCACCCCGTCTACACCAATGTTAGCAAAGAAGCTGGCATCTTGATTGAAGGCTACGGATTAGGTGTGAATATCACGGATATTAACCGTGACGGTTGGAAAGATATTTACGTAACCAATGATTATTTGACCAATGATTTGCTGTACATCAACAATCACGATGGCACATTTACCGACCAAGCGGACAGCTATTTTAAGCACACTTCTTATTCTGCCATGGGAAATGAGGTCGAAGATTTAAATAACGATGGTTTAGTCGATATTTTGGCGGTTGATATGATGCCAGCTGATAATTATCGCAAGAAAATGATGACTTCCGCCAACAATTATTTGGCCTATCAAAATAATGAACAATATCATTATAATTATCAATATCCCCGCAATACTTTGCAGGTAAATCAAGGCGTAAATCCTAAAACCGGAAAACCCGTTTTTAGTGAAATGGGCTTGTTGGCGGGCATTGCCGAAACCGATTGGAGTTGGACACCGATGGTGACGGATTTTGATAATGATGGTTTCAGAGATATCATCATTACTAACGGTTTTCCTCGAGATATTACCGACCAAGATTTTATGGTTTATCACGCCGAAGTGGCCAATTTAGTGAGTCCAATGATGCTTTTGGATGTAATTCCAACGGTGAAAATTTCAAATTATGCCTTTAAAAATAAGGGTGGATTGAACTTTGAAAATGTAACGAAAGATTGGGGAATGGATACGCCAAGTTTTTCAAATGGTGCCGCTTATGCAGATTTGGACAATGATGGCGATTTGGATTATGTGGTCAATAATATCAATGATTCGGCTTCGGTTTATCGTAATAATTCCATTCAATTGAAGCCCGAAGAAAGTAATTATTTACGGGTAAAATTGAATGGTTTACAAAACAATATCAACGGAATTGGGGCTTTTGTTGAGATTTCTTACGATAACGGACAACATCAAATTTATGAAAATACCCCTTATCGAGGTTATCTTTCAACCATCGAAAATGTGGCGCACTTTGGCTTAGGAAAAATCAAGAAAATTGACGAAATAAAAGTAACATGGCAAAGTGGTAAATATCAAATATTGAAAAATGTAGCCGCTAATCAGGTCTTGGAAATTGATGAAAAATTGGCGGTGAGTACGCAACAATTATCAATTAATAATTATCCATTATCAATTTTTAAAGATGTAAGTGATTCATTATCAATTAATTATGTGCATCAAGAAGTAGATGCCATTGATTTTAATGTTCAGAAATTATTACCGCATAAACTTTCTCAATTCGGTCCTTCGCTTGCCGTTGGCGATGTCAACGGAGATGGATTAGAAGACGTTTTTATTGGCGGTTCGGCAAACTTTAAAGGCACTTTTTTACTCCAAAATAAAGCAGGAAAATTCACGAAATCTGATTTGATTTTAGGTGAAACTGATGCTACAAAATTGGCCGAAGACATGGGCGTGCTCCTGTTTGATGCCGACCTCGATGACGATCTTGATTTATACGTAGTAGGCGGTAGTAATGAATTACCGAAAGAATCAATTGAATATCAAGACCGGTTTTATGAAAATGACGGAAAAGGTCATTTTACCCAAAATAAAACAGCTTTACCCCAATTTTTAAAGAGTGGTTCTTGTGTGAAAGCCACCGATTTTGACCGTGATGGCGACTTAGATTTGTTTGTGGGTGGACGTATGGAAGTGAATGCATATCCAAAACCCGTGTCAAGTTTTATATTACGAAATGATTCAAAAAATGGGCTTTCTAAATTTACGGATGTAACCCAACAAGTAGCCCCAAATCTCAAAAATATAGGTTTAGTTTGCGATGCGCTCTGGACGGATGTTGACAATGACGGTTGGATGGATTTGATGCTGGCTGGCGAATGGATGCCGATTACCATTTTGAAAAATACAAAGGGAAAATCCTTTGTTCCAAGTGCAACTCAATCGTTGGGAAATCAAATAGGTTTTTGGAATAGTTTGACGGCGGGAGATTTTGATAGTGATGGTGACATGGATTATATCGCTGGCAATTTGGGAACGAATACCCTTAACCAAGCCTCCATCGAATATCCCGTGAGTATCTACGCCAAAGATTTTAACGGGGACGGAAATTTTGATGCAATTCCAACTGTATTTTATCATGATAAAGCAGGGAAACGGATGGAGGTAACCTTTCACGGGCGGGATGATTTGGCAAAACAAATGAACACAATCCGTAAGAAATTTGATAATTATCAGAAGTTTGCTAAAGCTGGTATTAAAGATGTTTTATCAGCCGAAGAATTGAAAGATGCACTTGTACTGAAAGCCAATTATCTAAAAACCATTTATATAGAAAATCTGGGAGAAGGTAAGTTTAAAGTTTCAGCCTTGCCGATGCAGACCCAAACAGCACCCATCAATGGAATGTTAGTAGAAGATTTTGATGCCGATGGAAATCTAGACGTATTAATGGTAGGTAATGATTTTGGCAATGAAGTTTCTGTGGGGCGTTTGGATGCTTTTAATGGCTTATTATTGAAAGGAGACGGCAACGGAAAATTCAACCCAGTCACCCTTTCGGAGAGTGCTTTCTGTGTTTCAGGCGATGCCAAAGGCTTAGTGAGAGTAACGAATCCAAAGGGAAATCCCTTGGTAATGGCAACCCAAAATCGGGCAGATTTAAGAACTTTTGGCGGTACTAGATTCT
>JBBAKZ010000036.1:0-8635 GCA_040403275.1 Arcicella sp.
ATCTTGACAAATATTTATTTTGTCCGCTGGAGAAATACTGACTTTTGGGGCAGCTTGCGTAGTAATTGGTACTTCAACTCTGGCACTAGGACAACCCAAAGATTTTACTTTCATGTCATAAGTGTAGTAAAAACCCGTTTTGATAGTACTACCACTAAATAAGGCTCCAGTAATACTAACGACATTCGGAATGGTGAACGGATACCCTTTAATTTCTGCTCCAGTAGTAGTTGAACCCGCATTTAGGTTACTACGATAAATACTTGCCCCGTCCGTACATTCTTGCGTTAATTTATACGTACCAGCAACTGGAATTGACAAATTTAGAGGTAAAACAACACCTTGGTCTGTTGGGTCATCAACCAGTTGATTCGTGGAATTTACCGTCTGATTTGCTGTGGTTCGAGTAGCCTCCACTTTGAAGGTTACGGAAGAAATAGGCGTTAAATCTGATACACGAGTTATCGAAAAAGTAATCGTTCCGGATGTTCCTACGTATACTCTCGCACTCTCAATCACAATAGGACTTTGCGTAACGATAATAGGTTCAGGTCCAAAATTGGCGTAATAGGTTCCGCCACCCAAAGCATATTTATCTTTATAACCTACCGAACCCGAAAAGTCATTCACACCCGCATACAATTTAGTACCATTCGCTGGTTTTGTAAACGAACCTGCATTGCCAGTAAATATCAAATTTCCTCCTGTGAGCGCATCGTACCACAAAACGGGATTCCTTTCACTGGCTTTTACATTCAGAACCGTTGCGCCTTCGCAAGTGGCCACCACTGCAGTTGTGGGCGTTGGGGTAGTAGTAACTTGGCGAGTAAAACTCACTACATTATTCGTTAAATCTTGGTCATTGGCAAAATTAATGCTTACCTCAAAGGTATAAGTTGAACCAGCAAGCGCATTAAATGTACCATCTAAGGTTAATTTATCTTCGGCAAAAGGCAGTAATTTCCCCGAGTAAGTACCTGATAATGTAGAAACTACCCCATTTTTATCCGAAATTTTTACCGTTACTGGAATATTTTGTTGAACGGCATTACCGATATTTTTCAGCGAAACCGATACACTTGTGGCGGATGATGAACAGAAAGTTGTCGCATCGGGACTCAGTAAGTTTGAAACACTCAAATCTACTTCTGGGCGAACAAACTGAATGGCAAAATCCTTCGTAATTCCTTTATTGTATGTTCCACAGCTTTTAACGTTGCTAGCAGAAGTATTCTCTACTGAAACGACTCTCATTAAGGTTCCATTTCCCACCAATAAACCCGTTGGTGCTTTAAAAGTAGTCGAAAATACTGTGCCTGTAAGTGCTTCGGAAGTGGCTACTTTTTCCGTAGTTTCATCAAAAGCACCGTCTAAATTCCAGTCAATATATACACTGGTTGTTTTTGGGTTTGTACCTTTCAACAATAAATCCAAAGCCACTTGTTGACCCGACGAAATTTTTAATCCACTACTCAAACCTGCCAATTTTACACTTTCAATATTATCTTGAACCGTTGTAGGCGTTGAAACACAATAGTCTTTCCCTCCTATTCCGCTGATTATCAAAGCATAATCTTGTGAAGTATTTTTTAACGTTCCTTTATGACTAACGGTGAGTGTATAAGTTCTACCAGGCACAGCATCTGGAATGAGTATTTGCTCAATATTGTCTCTAATATTATCGCCTCGGGTTGCCAAGTCACTAGGTTTATCAGGATTCAGAATAAAAGGCAAATAATCATTCGTTCCGTCCGTAATTCTAATGTCTAAATCGTTCACTAATTTTGGCGTACGATTATTCAAATTCGCAACCGTAACAGCCGAGGCGGTGGCTTCTGGGTCAGTCCACGAAATTGTTGCTGCCAAAGACCCTTTACCAGAAGCCGTTATTTTTTGAGAGAATGTTCCTCCGCTCGCCAGATTTCTCTCCGTTAAAGAATATGATTTGTCCCCATTCAAAATCACCTTTGCCGCTTTTTCCATGTTCAGAATCCCCCAGCCATAGATATAATCAGGTCCCGCATTTCCTCCATCATCGGCTGTGTGAAGGACTAATCCTTTCAATGTCGAAGCGTGCATTAATTGTCCAGCATTGAGATTTGCATAAGCTTCCTGCAATAAGAGAATACTTCCCGCAGCGTTTGGAGATGCCATTGAAGTGCCACTTAATACCGTATAGGCCGCAGTGGAAGCATTGGAAGAGGAAAATAAATTAACTCCTACCGCCACCAAATCGGGTTTTATTCGCCCATCATCAGTGGGTCCCCAACTACTAAAACTTGACATATTAATGTCTGAGGATTTAACTGGGGGAATTCCTGCCGTTCCGTTAACAGCGCCAATCGTAAGAATATTTTTCGCAGTAGAGGTAGTAGAAAGGCAATCGTAACTATCATTTCTGCTACGAACTACATTACTGGAATCTTTGGTCGAACTGCCCAAAAAGTAATAAGTTCCTGCCGGAGGTCCTGTTTCTCCACGATTATTCCCTGCCGATTTCACGATTAAATAAAAAGGCGCAGCATTGGCAATTTTATCCCAAGCCTGCGTATTGGTATCATAAAATCCAAATTTATAGTCTTCAGTATCACTGATGTTGGTGTTGCCGTACCAGCCCCAACGATTGGTGGTTCCGTTGTAAACCCAACCCGCCTGAAAACCATACGAGTGATTAGAAATAGCCAAACCATTAGCTGCGGTGGTCATTTCGGATACGTCACTATTAAAATCCCAAGCCTTCAAATTAGCACCAAAAGCCATTCCTCTTGCCTGTGTGGAAATTCCTGCGGCAATCAAAGTACCCGCTACGTGGGTTGCGTGAATATCCGTCGTACTTACATTATCCTGTTGTGTAACTCGCCCATTCAATTCTTGGTGAGTGCCTAAGACAGCTCCACCATCCCAAATACCTAATCTATTTTTGACGGCATCAGTACTACCACTTAAAGACAAACCCAACGAACCACCCGTATATAATTGGCTGGTTCGAGTCGTGGCAGCAGCATTCGCATTGCTTTCCGTAGCGATGTAAAGTGGATGACCAGTTTCATCAATTCCGTTCAACCGAAAAACCTTTCCATCTCCCAAATCTCCTTCGATTTTCCAACCTTTTTGATTCGCAACTTTTAGCGCTTTTTGGTAATTGGTATTATATTGAGTAGTTATCTCCTCCGAAAGACGGGTGAGTTTTCGTTTTTGCGCATCGTTATATAATTCTTTCTGAGCGAAAGAGAGACTAACCGCAAATAATAAAAAGGTTGTGGTGAACAGTAATTTCATATTCATTTTTTTTGCTAAAAATTAGGGACGTAAAGGTAACGAAAAATTCAAACGGAAGTTTTATGGACAACAAAGTTGTGGCTGATTATTGAAAGGAGAGACAAGTTTATACGAGTAATACAGTAAATTTGAGCAATATGTTGCGTGGAGAAATTAAAAAATATTATTAAAAATTGAATCATGAAAAAATACATCGCTTTTCTCCGTGGAATCAACGTTGGAAATATTAGAATCAAAATGCCTGATTTGATATTAGCTTTTGAAAATATGGGCTTTGAAACCGTAAAAACTTATCTACAAACCGGTAATGTGGTCTTTAATTCGGATAAAACGATGGCAGAAATAAAACTTATTTTAGAAAATGGGCTTTCAGAAACCTTTGATTATGAGGCATTTGTATTGTTGTATGAATTTGATTTTTTAGCAGACATAATTACTCGATACCCGCATCAAAGGGACGAAAATCACCATGCCTACGTAATTTTTGTTGATAACGAAATTATTTTTGAAGCATTAACAAGTATGGCAAAAAGTATCAATGAAACAATTACGTCAGGGAATCAAGTGATTTATTGGAAAGTTATCAAAGGAGAAAGTTTAGCAACCCCTTTTTCCAAAATTATCGCCAAGACAAAATATAAGAAAAATACGACCGTAAGAAATATCAATACCCTTGAAAAGATGATTGTAAGTTGAGAATAGGTAAATAGGAATTAGGATTTAGTTGTTAGACAATCGTTTTGAAACTCGTTATTAATCAAGCCATTGCAACCTATTCAAGAACAAACTAATTTTTGACAAATACTTAATACAAATTAAACAACGTTTCTATTTAGGGTAAATAGTTGATTATTATTTTGCGAATAAAGAACAAAACTTTTATATTTTCAAAAGCATTTTTTAATCGAAATTTAACCATAAAACCAACCTCAATTATGGCATTACCAAACATTTTTACCCAATCAGTTTTGGATGAACTCATTGGCCGAATCAACGATTTAACCTCCACAAATACTCCAAATTGGGGTAAAATGAGTGCTTCCCAAATGCTGGCTCATTGCAACGTTTCTTACGAAATGGCTTTTGAAGATAAACACCCAAAACCTAATCTTTTCATGGGTTTTATCTTGAAAAATTTCATCAAAAAAGGGCTGGTGGACGATACAACGCCCTACAAAAGGAATTCGCCAACGGCTCCCGCATTTATCATTAAAGAAGATAAGAATTTTGAAATTGAAAAGAAACGGTTGATTGATTACCTTAAAAAATCAGTTGAATTGGGTGAAAAATATTTTGATGGAAAAGAGTCACTTTCATTCGGAAAGATGAGTGCAACGGAATGGAATAATTTACTTTACAAGCACATAGACCATCATTTAACCCAATTTGGCGTGTAAATAAACGGTCTGAAATTATACAAAAACAGCGTATCGAAATTGACTTCGGTACGCTGTTTTTCTTTTAGGAATTATGTTTATCGAAATGTTAAACTTTAAAACAAAATAGGTAATTCAATCATGGTTTTATCCCAAGCCACCATCATTACTGCTTCATTCAATTTATCATTTGCTTGCTTGAACTGTATCGTGAGATTTTCCACTACCTCATCTAAGTTTTTCACCGGCGCTTTAAACCTTGCCACATCCATTGCTTCTTTATAACTGTATTCACCCCATTGGTCTAAATCGGTATTCAAAATGATAGTCCATTCTGTTGCGGTAGGAATAGCGTACAAAGAATAAGTTCCCGCTTTTACTTTTTTCCCTTGAATAGTAACATCGTTAAAAAATTTGATTTCCGTGGCTTCATTGGCTCCCAAACGCCATATTTTATTGTAAGGAATCAATTTTCCAAAAACTTCTCGTTCCTTTTTATTCGGGCGACTGTACGTTACACGAGCCAACGCCTTATCATTCCATTCGGGTTTAGGAGAAAATTTGCGGTCGTGGGCAAAATTATCGGGATAATAAGCCATATCCATTGGACTTTTATCAAGTCCTCGCAATTTTTGAGCATTGGCACTTAGAATGGTTAATACCATAATGCAAGTTAAGATTAATGTGTTTTTCATTGTTTTTTGTGAAGTTAAAAATAAAGTAAATATAGGAAAATTTCATTGAGCGGTACGAATCGAAGTTTCAATAATTGCAACAACAAAGCGCCAGTTTTTTTCACAAATCTATTCATTTCCCTAAATTAAATCAATGCTATTGGGCAAAGCATCTTTATTCCGTATTTTTGTGAAAATTTTATTAATCATTACAATTTGGCAGTATTTATGAAATTCTGAGTTAGACGTTTTACGACTGATAATTAATAACTGCCCAAAACAAAGGATGTTAAGAACTCACAATAACGGCGAACTTCGCCTTGCTCATGTAAACCAAACCGTAACCCTTTGCGGTTGGGTACAACGCTCTCGTGACAAAGGGGGCATGATTTGGATTGACCTCCGTGACCGCTACGGCGTTACGCAATTGATGCTCGAAGAAGGCAAAACTCCCAAAGAAATCTTAGATTTATCTCGGACTTTCGGACGTGAATTTGTTATTTCTGCTACGGGTTTAGTCGTTGAGCGTTTGTCGAAAAATGATAAAATACCTACGGGTGATATTGAAATAAAAATCACGGAACTTTCTGTGTTAAATCCTGCCAAACTTCCTCCTTTTTTGATTGAAGATGAAACCGACGGTGGCGATGACATCAGAATGAAATATCGTTACCTTGATTTACGTAGAAATCCTGTTCGTCAGAATTTAATATTACGTCACAGCGTAGCCAAAGCAACTCGCCAATACCTTGATAATCAAGAATTTATTGAAGTTGAAACCCCCGTTTTGATCAAATCAACGCCCGAAGGAGCAAGAGATTTTGTGGTTCCTTCACGGATGAATCCAGGAGAATTTTACGCCCTGCCACAGTCGCCCCAAACCTTCAAGCAATTATTGATGGTCTCGGGTTTTGACCGTTATTACCAAATCGTAAAATGTTTCCGTGACGAAGATTTGCGTGCCGACCGTCAGCCAGAATTTACCCAAATTGACTGCGAAATGTCATTTATCGAGCAAGAAGATATTCTTAATATGTTCGAGGGATTGATTCGTCATCTTTTCACTGAAGTAAAAGGCTTAGATTTGGGCGAAGTTTCACGCATGACTTATGCGCACGCCATGAAATTTTATGGTTCAGACAAACCTGATATTCGTTTTGATATGAAATTTGTTGAACTAAAAAGTGAGGAGATAGATTTGGTTTCGGGTAAAGATTTTGTGGTTTTTGATTCTGCCAATACTGTTGTGGGAATTTGTGCCAAAGGTTGTGCAGAATACACTCGCAAGCAAATGGACGAATTGACTGATTTCGTAAAACGTCCTCAAATTGGAGCGAAAGGCATGATTTACCTTCGTTATAATGCCGATGGAAGTTTAAAATCGTCGGTAGATAAATTCTATTCAGAAGAAGATTTGAAGCAATGGGCGGAAGCCTTCGGAGCAGAGAATGGCGATTTAATCCTGATTCTTCCTGGTGATGGCGACAAAGTTCGTAAGCAATTGAACGAATTACGTTTAGAAATGGGTAATCGTTTGGGACTTCGTGACCCGAAAAAATACGCTGCGCATTGGGTGGTGGATTTTCCATTGTTAGAATACGGCGAAGCGGACGACAGATGGTTTGCAATGCACCATCCATTCACCAGTCCAAAACCAGAGGATATGCAATATTTGGAAACGGGCGAATTAGGAAAAATCAGGGCCAATGCCTACGATTTAGTCATCAATGGCGTTGAAGTTGGTGGCGGTTCAATCCGTATTTTCCAGAAAGAATTACAAGCAAAAATGTTCGGCGTTTTAGGATTTACCGACGAAGAAGCAAAACACCAATTTGGTTTCTTAATGGATGCTTTTGAATATGGAGCACCTCCACACGGTGGTTTAGCGTTCGGTTTCGATAGACTTTGTTCATTATTTGGCGGTTCAGATTCAATCCGTGATTTCATTGCCTTCCCAAAAAACAACTCAGGAAGAGACGTAATGATTGATTCTCCTTCAACGATTGATGATAAACAATTGAATGAATTAAAAATTCGGAGGGTAGTTTAAAAAAACATATAATTGACTTTTAATGACGGCTTCGCATTGAGCGAAGCCGTCATTTTTTCCCATCCATTTTGCCATATTCAAAAATATTCAATAAATCAACTATCATAAAAATTCCTTCTAAAAGTATGGAAACTCTTAAATTGACGATTCAAAACCACATTGCCCACGTCACAATCAATCGTCCCGAAAAAATGAATGCGCTCAATCAAACTGCTTGGGATGAAATCACGGAGGTTTTTGAATATCTGGATGAGAAAGTAGATGTTCGAGTGATTGTTTTGGACGGCGGGGAATCCAAAAATTTCTGTGCAGGAATTGACCTTAGTTTATTGATGTCGGTTTCTCAAAATCATACCAAATGTGAGGGGCGAAAAAGAGAAACTTTACGTAAAAACCTTTTGAAATTACAAGCCCCCATCAATGCGATTGAAAATTGTTCCAAGCCCGTTTTAGTGGCCATTCACGGTGGTTGTATTGGTGGTGGCATAGATTTGATTTGTGGTTGTGATATGCGTTATTGTACGGACGATGCCTATTTCACGATTAAAGAAATTGACATGGGCATGGTGGCAGATTTGGGAACGTTGCAACGTCTGCCAAAGCTTATTAGTGAAGGAATGGTGCGAGAAATGGCCTACACCGGACGCAACGTGGACGGGCAAGAAGCAGAGCGAATTGGCATCGTAAATCGTTCATTTTCGGACAAATCCACGATGATGGCAGAAGTAATGAAAATGGCCGAAACGATTGCCCAAAAATCGCCGTTATCTATCAGGGGAACAAAACATATTCTCCTCCATACCCGTGACCATTCTGTTGCCGATGGCCTCAATTATATGGCAACGTGGAATGCAGCCATGTTACTTTCAGCGGATTTACAAGAGGCTTTTGAGGCGAAAATGGGAAAAAGAGATGGCGTTTTTGAGGGTTAACTCAAATCCATATCATTCAAACAAAACGTAACGCCATCCAAGATTTCAATGGTTTCAGTCCAAGCATGAATGTTTGTTTGAGATAAAGTAGAGACTCTCACTTCTTGCAATTCAGAAGAGAGAATCCAGAGGACTTTTTCGACGCCAAAATCTAATAATTTTTGTGTTTTTTGATTGATATAATCATTAAAACTCTCAAATTCTTGTTCATAATCAGCTCTGACATCCACTTCAATGGCTACTTTGGGAGGCACATTGGCATATCTTACGGATCTTTTGTTTTGAATACGATTTCGCTCAATAATAGCAATATCATTAGAAATA
>JBBAKZ010000036.1:8645-13674 GCA_040403275.1 Arcicella sp.
AAATATTATTACGATAGCCCAAATGTAAACCAGGTTCATTAGTAACAATTGCATAATTTTTATCATCTAAATTACTTCTAAATAACACTTTAAGAATATATTCGATGATCAGAGATTGAAAAATACTACTACCCATTTCGAGTTGATTAAGGTTATAATTTTGTAAGGCGTACGTTTGTATTCCTTGATAAAGAATCGGCACACCGTCCCATTCTTCATAAACAAGGTGTTCTGGAATATCCGAGAATCGACTGAAACCCAATTGAAGCGCTTTTTCGTTAAATCCTACCATAATTTGATAATTTTTAAACAAAGATATTAGAAATTTTAATTGATGTATTATCGGAGAATTTAAATTTGAAATTGTATTTTTAACTTTATGTATGAATTACAAATAAAATCTCACGACCTCACTTCAAATGCTAACGAACTTACAAATAAAAAACTACGCTCTCATTGAGCATTTGGACTTTGCTCCCGACCGTTCCTTGAATATCATCACGGGTGAAACGGGTGCGGGAAAATCCATTATGTTAGGGGCAATTGGCCTATTATTGGGCAATCGTGCCGATACTCGCACGCTTTATAATCCAAGTGAAAAATGTGTAATTGAAGGTGAATTTAATATTTCGGGTTATATTATTCGGAGTATTTTTGAAGAAGAAGCATTGGATTATGAAGACCATTGCATCATCCGCCGAGAGATTTCTCCACAGGGCAAAACTCGTGCCTTTATCAATGACACACCCGTAAATTTGGAAACACTCCGAAAGGTGACATCACAACTGATGGACGTGCATTCTCAGCACGATAATTTACTTTTGGGTGCGAATGATTACCAACTCCAAATTGTGGATACTTTTGCCCAAAATAATGAGTTTTTGGATAAATACAAATCCGATTACCAAACCTACAATAAAGCGAATCGTACTTATGAACAGTTATTAAGCGAATCCAAGGAGTCTAAAAAAGAGTTTGATTATAATGCTTTTTTGTTGGATGAACTGCAAAAAGTAAAATTAAAATCCAATGAATTAGAAGGCTTAGAATTGGAATTGAACAAATTAGAAAATGCGGAGGAAGTTAAGTCTAAGCTATTATTGACTACTAAATATTTGAACGACCCCGAACAATCAATCATCACATTTTTGACCAGCGCAGTGGCTAATTTTAACGGAATCAGTAGTTACGGCCAACAATATGAACAATTACGAAGTCGTTTGCGAAGCTGTTTGATTGAACTAAAAGACATTGCCGTAGAAGTAGAATCTGAGGCGGAAGAAGTTGAATTAGATAACGAGAAAATCTCAATTATTCAACAGCGACTTGATTCGCTGTATAACCTTTTGCAAAAACATCAAGTCAAGACTGACCGAGAATTGATGGCCATTCAGGATGATTTGGAGAAGAAAGTCAGCAAGGTTTTAAACATGGATGAAGATCTTGAAAAAGCCAAAGCCAACGTTGAAAAAACCGAAAAAATGATGCTTAAATCGGGAGAAGCATTAGCCAAATCTCGTATTTCAGTTTTATCCATGATCGAAAAACAAATTTCGGATTTATTGAAAGATTTGGGAATGCCCAATGCCAGCCTAAATATTAATAACGAAATTATTAAGCCAACGCCAAATGGTCTCAATGTTATCAATTTGCTATTTTCTGCCAACAAAGGAATCAAGCCCCAGCCCATTAAAAATGTGGCTTCGGGCGGTGAATTTAGTCGCTTGATGTTGGCGATAAAGTATATTTTAGCCCATAAAAGAGCATTGCCAACCATCATTTTTGACGAAATAGATACCGGTATCTCGGGTGAAGTTTCGATAAAAGTGGGCAATATGATGCGTGAAATGAGTCGTAGTCATCAAATCATTGCGATTACGCATTTGCACCAAATTGCAGCGCAAGGTACAGCCCATTATTTTGTCTATAAAGATAACTCGTCTGCCAAAACTGTTTCTCGTATCAAAAAGTTAACCAATGACGAACGAGTCATGGAAATTGCTCAGATGATTGGCGGACAAAATCCATCGCAAGCCATTTTGGATAATTCACGAGAGATTTTGAGTAAACATTTAACCGATAAGACGAATTATAAACTAGATTTGTAAAATGGAAACATCATCATTGCTCAATAGAATCATGATAAATCCTATGGTTTGTCATGGTAAACCAACCATTCGGAACAAACGATACATGGTTGAATCTATGTTGGAATATCTTTCTGCGGGTGATTCAATTGATGAACTATTGATAGAATTTCCAGATTTAGAAAGTGAGGACTTATTGGCTTGTTTGCAATCTAATAAACAATAATAAATATTATGAAAAAATTAATAATCACTCTATCTCTTTTTACGACATTGTTGGCCTGTCAAAAAAATGCAGAAGACAAGCAGAAAACAATGATTAATGAAGTCATGGCGGTGCATGATGAAATAATGCCCAAAATGGACGACATTATGTCTTTGAAGAGCAGTTTGGATTCTGCCATTAAAGTTTCGCCCGATTCTGCCAAAGCCAAAAAGTTGTACACTGCTTTGGATGTGGCGGATAATCAAATGATGGATTGGATGGAAAACTATGATTCAGAATCTGTAAAAGGCAAATCAGAAGTTGAAATTAATAAATATTTTGCCGACCAAAAAACTAAAATTACTGAAGTTAAAGTACTGACTGATAAGAGTATAGAGGAAGCTAAGGGGTTTTTGGGTAAGTAAACAAACATACAAAATGAAAATTTCAAATTATTTATTTTTTTTACTATTCCTGTCATCCTGCAACACAAAACCCGAAAAACTTCCAATTCTTGGCAATAAAGAAGCAGTTGTAAAAACGGTTGATGGAAAGCAAATTACCGATACACTTTATCACCAAATCCCTGATTTTGAGTTTATTAATCAAGATTCTGTGAAAATTACGCAGAGAGATTATGCAGGTAAAATATACGTAGCAGACTTCTTTTTTACGACTTGTCCAACGATTTGCCCGAAAATGAAAACGCAGATGTTACGGATTTATGAGAAATTTAAGGACAATCCAAAAGTAGCCATTCTTTCACACACAATAGACCCACGCCATGATACGCCCGCTGTGCTTCGGGAGTTTATGAACAACTTAGGCATCAAGACTAAAACGTGGCAGATGGTTACGGGCGATAAAGCGAAAATCTACGAAATCGGACAAAAAAGCTACATGGTTTCTGCCACCGACGACCCAAGTCAACCAGGAGGAATTGTCCACAGCGGCGCTTTTATTTTAGTAGATAAAAACCGCCACATCAGAGGAATTTACGACGGAACTGAACCAGAGAAAGTGGATAAATTGATGGAAGATATGGAGGTATTACTTAACGAGTTGTGATTTTATGATACTAAAAATGAAAAATATAACAAAAAAACTATCCAAATTTTCCTGCCTTTTGCTCATCGTTCAATGCTCATTGCTCACTTCCTGCAGTCAAGAAGATGTCAAATTAAAACAATATTATATTGATGGTCAGGCGCTTTATAAAACGCATTGTGCCAATTGCCATCAAGATAATGGCGAGGGTTTAGCCGGACTGTATCCGCCCATTGCAGGTTCAGATTTTCTGAAAAAAAATAAAGAATTAATACTCTGTTCGATGCGAAATGGTTTAAAAGATACCATCGTGGTGAATGGCAAGACCTATCGCCAACCGATGCCCGCAAATACTCAATTACAAGCATTAGACGTGGCTGAAATTGGCACTTACATATATAATCAATGGGGAAATGAAAAGACGATTACGGATGTAAAATCTGTGCAGAAGGTGTTGGAAGAATGTAAGTAGATGTTCCATGTTCGTTTTTCGATGTTTGGAAAACGAACATCAATCATCGAAAACCAGACATCTATTGAGGAAGGCTTTTCACGCTCACTACGCCAGTAACTTTTCTGATGGTATAATCCGTAAAATCTTGGTTAGAATCCATTCCCATCCCATGCAGCACTTGGTCGGGGGTTCTAATATCAACTTGTTTATCCGTATAAATTTTCTTTGTTTCAGGATTCCAAAATAATTCAGGCGTTTCTAAAACTTCGTGTTTCACCTGATTATCAATTTGTACCCTTCCCATCACTCTGTAAAGGTTTTTGGCTCGAATAAATCGGGCAGAATCTCCTCTTAATTTTGTCGTATTATTACCAAATTTATCAAAAAAGAAAACCCTAATTTCTTTCGGGAAAATTTTATCCTCACTTGCCATCGTTAATTGCACATCCGTAGTCATTCTGACCACTAATCTTGCCGAATCAGAATATGTCATATTAATACCATAAACTTCTGAGATTGGGCCTTTGTATTCTTCCTTTTTGACCACTTTTTTATCATCGTCGCAGGAAGTTAGTACACAGATGACAGTAGAAAGTAAACAGTAAGCAAAAACTTTTTTCAATGACCTGCGGCAACAAAAGTGGTCTGCGAAAACACAGACCACGGCATTTAATTTTACTTTCAAATTTACGAATGAATACATTTTCAAATTAATATTAGTCAATTTTAGGTTTGCGGAACCAATAAAAATCTCCCAAAGAAAATCCAATAACGATTTTGTTATAAACTTCTTCAATACCAGTAGATGTAAAAGATCCTCTTTTCCCTCTCACGTATGCCACGTTAATATAAGAAATTGTTCTTAATGGAAACGAAGCTCCTATCGAAAAGCTCCTATCCGTTGCTTGACTTCCACCATTAAGCGAGTAAGGAGAAGTAGTATAATTTAAGCCGGCACGATACATTACGTGATTTAAATATCCGTTTAAGGCATCAAATTTTGGAATAAATTCGGCTCCTAAGGCAATCGTTGAAGCATTTTTCAAATTCTCGGAAGAACCATTAAGATTTTGATATCCAGACCATTGTGTCATCGAATAATCAAGTGATACTAATAATTTTGCTGGTTTTTCAAGGCTAATTCCAAATCTATAAGTAGCTGGCAATGAAAAATTTCCAGAAAGTTGTTTCAACGTATCTGCATTAACTTGTTGAGCACTTGAATTATTAATGGTA
>JBBAKZ010000037.1:0-13597 GCA_040403275.1 Arcicella sp.
CAGAAAGAAAACGATTTATATTTTCGTAGGAATGGCGGTAATATTCACGGTTATTTATCTTAATGCTTTCGGAATATCAGCCAATAATTTCTACCTTCTTTGCATGATTTTGGGCTTTTTTGGCGGTTATTGGGCCGTTTTTATCACCATGTCTTCCGAACAATTTGGTACGAATATCAGAGCCACCGCCACTACTACCGTACCCAATTTTGTACGAGGTGCATTAATACCCATTACGTTAGGTTTTAGAGCCTTAATGCCCACTTACGGATTATTAACTTCAGCCATGATTGTGGGTGTAATTTGCTATGGCGCTGCCTTCTGGGCCACTTCGCAAGTGGAAGAAACTTTTACCAAGGATTTGGATTATGTGGAGTAAATTAATTCTTAAATTTTAAAAGCAATGAAAAAACTAATCGTCCTCATAACATTTTTTACCACCAGCACCTTCGCCCAAAAAACCATCAAACTCTTCAACGGCAAGGATTTGAATAATTGGTTTGTGGATGTACCAGCGATGGATATTAACCCCAAAGCCATAAACCCGTTTATCATTCGGAATGGTTTATTAGTGAGTTTGGGCGAACCTCAAGGGCATTTAATTACGCAAGAGCCATACGAAAATTATCGTCTCGAATTAGAATATCGTTTTGCAGGAAAGCCTGGAAATTGTGGCGTTTTGGTGCATGCTTCTACTTTACGGGCATTGTTTAAACAATTCCCAAAGTCGATTGAAGTGCAAATGATGCACGATAATGCCGGCGATTTTTGGTGCATTACCGAAGATATTAGCGTACCAGATATGGAAAAAAGAAGAGGACCCAAAGAGAATTGGGGAAGTATTGATGGGAAAGAAAGAAGAATCAAAAATCTGACTGATAATTCCGAAAAACCATTGGGAGAATGGAATAAAATGGTCATCGAATGTCGTGAAGACAAAATAAAAGTGTGGCTCAATGGTGATATGGTTAATGATGGGTTTGGCGCAACGGTTCAGAGAGGACAAGTAGCTCTGCAAGCGAAGGGTTCGGAAGTGGAATTTAGAAAAGTAGAATTAACTCCTTTCAAAAAATAGAAAATTAAATCTTATTTACGCACGACTCGATCCGTAAATTATATTGAATAATAGCGTTATCATTAGTCCTGTCCTAGTGTAAAAGAATATTACTTAAAAATGACGTGAAAATAAGTTGCCATGACTCCAAAAATACTAAGGATAAAAACACTGGCAATTTTTAGGTGATCCTTCATCGGATAAATCCTTGTTTTATAGTGGTTATGCAGTTAGAATCATGTGAATTTCAAACTAACAGATATAATTTATTATTTGCAAAAATATTTAAATAAATAGCTACTTGCTAATCATTTTTTCAAAAAATTTGCTTTTTCAAAAATCGTTTTCCATTTTTACCATACAACCGTTTGGTAGAATGAATCAAAAAAAATAAAATTAAGTGTGAGGGTGGCGTAGAACTTTCCGCAACTCTAATAATACCTGAGCAACAGCCCAAAGCCGTCGTTCACATTAATTTTGCCACTGTCTCGCCCAAAGAATATTATCTTGCTTTTGCGAATTACTTGGCAGAAAATAGCTTTATCGTTTGCATATTCGACTACCGAGGCGTGTGTGCATCCACGCCCGAAGGCGGTTTACGTGGATGCAATGATAACTATTTGATGTGGGGACAGCGAGATATGCCTGCCGTTTTATATTTTTAGCCCATCAATTCCTATTTTTACCCAAACTTTTCATGGGACAAAAAATAGGGGGATAAAAAGTAAGTTTTATGCCTTTGGGAACGGTGGCTACTTCACAATTTGTTCCGACTTATATCGGTAGAAAATAAAAAAGAAGATTTGATTCAGGAATTCAAAAAAATCAATGAGTGATTTCTAATAAAGGTTGAGAATTTTGAGGAAGAAGATTTGGATAAATACCTAATTCCTCCTCCTGTTCTTGGAAAATTAACAATTCGAGAAATGTCTATTTTACGTTTTATCATACCTTAAATCATCATAAATCAATCTTATTTCAACAAAATAAATCATTATGAACATCATTCCTCTCATGCAACAAGGTTTTGCAAGCAGTAGTAGAAAAGTCGCTAAATTGGCGGAGAATTTCGTTGGCGACGAGGTGTTTTTCCGTCCTTACGATAAAGTGAATCATTTGGCTTGGGAAATTGGGCATTTGGCCTTCATTCGGAATACAATTATTAAATTATTGAATCCAGCGGAAAAACTGGATATTTACGAAAATGAGCGAGCTAATTTTGCACCAGGCACGCCAATTCAACCCAACGAAATGTATGCTTCAATTCCAGAAATCACTGTAATTTTTCAGAAAAGAGGGGACAAGATTATCGAACTTTTGGCAAATCTGACTCAAGAGCATTGGGATGCGGAAAGTCCTTTTAAATTACCTTTTGGCACTACGATTGGCTCGCAGATATGGACGTTTTTCATGCACGAGAGCTTCCATTTGGGCGAAATTTCGTACTTGAAGAATATTGTGCTAAGGAATAAGGAACAGGTTATTTAAGGGGAATTGTTAGTTTAAATCTACCAATTATCTGCTGCGAAACTTCCCGAAACAATTCCAATGGGGGTTTTACCCATAATTGAATTGTTTCGGGAAGTTAGTCCATGAAATTGATATGATCCATATTGGAAAATGTAAACTACTTGCGATTTTTTGTGGAAATTAAGTCCAAAATACTATCGGTCATTTTATCCAGAATGACATCTCGGCTAAATTTTTCCACAAAATCTTCCCTCGAAATGGTTTGTGGTTCATAATTTTCTAATACCTGAATAAAATTTTCAACGTTGCTAGGTTCAAAAATTAAAGTATCTTCCAAATGCTTTTGCATAAATTTTCGAGCGTACCCATCAACGCCCGCAAGAATTGGTTTTTCGGTAGCACCATATTCAAAAATTTTGGAGGGTAATACCTTTTTAAAAGCCTCATAATCATTCAAATGCAAGAATAAAAAGTCGCTTTGTTGGTAATATTTTAGAAGTTCATTGCGGTCGGTGGGATTGAACAAATGAACGTTTTCAATGGCTAAATCAGCTAACTTTTTCTTTAATTTTCGCTTCGTACTCCCGTCGCCGATGATATTAAAAACATATTTCCCTGTCAATTTTTTTGCTGCTTCCGGAATAATCTTTTCTAAGCCTTGTCCTTCCCCAATGTTGCCAGCGTAAGTGATTATTTTGAGGGGTTCCTGAATAATTTTAGGCTCTTTTTCAAAGTCGTTTTCAAGAAAGGTATCGTCTATTCCGTTGGTGAAAAAAGTAGTTTTCCCTTCATAAAACTGAAAAGATTTTTTAAACCCTTTTGAAACTAAGTTGAGATGATTGGCCGACAAAACGCTATATTTTTCTACGTATTTGATAATCGGAATTAGGAAGTATTTGTAGACTTTATTCTTTACAACGTCAGAAACGCCGTCAGAAAGAATATCTCTAACATCGAGATAATAAGGGGTTTTGGTTTTCTTAGCAATCATTGCCCCGAGAAATGCTGAGAAAAAACGACCAGAAGACACAAAAATAAGATCGTAATTTTGCTTATGAATGATTTTAAGAACCCCAAAGCAATAATTAATGAACGCAATCGCTTGGACAAAAAACTTAATATTGAAATTAGGCATAGCCACTCTATGAATGACAGTATTACCATTTTCTTCATAAGGCAAAGCAGCAGTTTTGAAGCTTTGATAGCGATTAGGCATCGTGGTAATAACTTCGATGCAATCGTGCTTGCCCAATTTCTGACTTAAAGATTTTACCAATGCGGTGCTACGAAATGAACAAGCAGTTAAATCTGGTGCATAATAAAAGGATAAAATTAGTATTTTCAAGGTGGTTGAATATTTATGGTTGTAGTTATATTTTTATCGAAAAACAAAGTTATCATTTTAGTTGGTATTTTTTTATTAAATTCTTCAGTAGTACTACAATTATTTTTAGTAATCCTCAATGCGTTGTCAATTATCAGGTTCCCAAAGTTCGTTTTGATGATATTTCCTTCAATTAACAATTCAACGGAAGGATGAAAATGCAGAAAAGCTTTTTGTGGATATTTTGATGTCCCAATTATTTTATCTTGGATAATAACTTGTTGATAATCAGTAATAAAAGTCCTTTCGTGAATGATACCAAGCTGTTTATATCCATCGTGTGAAGCCGTAACTTGATGCTGATTTTCTGATAAAATGGTGGCTTTTGCTCTCCGTCCAACCCGAAAACTTGACCACATTTCAGATTGTTCAAAATTGTCAAGTTGAATGGTATTATGGGCAGAAGTTGAGCGTTCTGATTGACGAATTTCATTATTTTCGTAAGTAGACGTGCCAGTATCCACGATAAAAGGTTTTTGATTGACATACAATATAAAACTCAACGTATCGGCATGAGCGTGACCCGGTAAATAATCAGGGGCAATATTACCAACATCCATAAATAATTCGTAGCGTTCATAAATGAATTTTCTGTATCCACTTGCGGATAATTTAATTACTGAACCTTTGATATTTAGTTGATTAGCGTATTCAGTGAGTTGTTTTGTCGTAGGAGCGATATTTTTCGCAGCGTCATTGACTAAAGGAATATCTCCGTTTTGAAAAGTGATGGTTTGTAGAAAATTTAGGCATTTTTCAATCGCATTCAGCGAGATTTCACAATCCGAAATAGGCTTAAAAGATGAATTATTTTCCAACAAATTCCAACAATCTAATAATCTGAAAAGCATAATTTGATGATACATCGGCGAACGTTCAAAATGGCCACCATCTTCCAAAAATTGTTCGGATAATTCGATCTTTAGGATATTATTTGCCTTCTTAAAAAATGCTTCATTTCTAAAATAATACGCTCCTAAAAGTAGTGAAAAAGCATTTTCGAGCAAATGATTTCCCATCAAATGATATTCTAAATTATCCATTAATCGGACATATTGAGCCATCAGAAATCCATCAATTGCTGGGTCTTGAATGTGGAATTTTGTCAGAAATTTTATCCAATTAATTCCTCTTAATGAAGTCGGATAAGGTTCTAAACCCGTTTTGAGTGTCGGGTAGGCTTGTATAAATTCTCGTATGAAGGTAAGCCCTTGCGTTTGCGAAAGGTATTCTTGGTTCAGAAATTCAAAATAATTGAGATTGTACGCCCATAATTTTCCGAAAGTTTGTTCATCATTCCAATTGGTTTGAGTGACTTCAAAAACTTGCAATTGATTTAAAAAATCAAAGCTATTTTCTTCGGGAAAATAGCTTTGATTGCTCGGAATGGATGGTTTTAGCGCAATGGGAAAGCTTTGTATTGGAATAAATTGAGAGTATTGAAACCTAATAATTTTCCTAAATCTTGACCGAATTTTATAGAAAATTCGGTAATATATTTGGATTGGGCGTAGGTGGATGATTGTGTGAAAAGATAGGCGAACGGTTTTCATATTAATGCGGGAAAAAGATATAACTCACCCAAATAGCGGTAATGATACTCACCAAATCAGCCGTCAGACCTGCCCAAAGCGTATAGCGAGTTTGTTTAATGCCGACTGAACCAAAATACAAAGCTAAGACGTAAAAAATAGTATCCGAGGATCCTTGAAAAACACAAGAAAGTCGCCCAGCAAAAGAGTCGGGGCCAGAGGCTTGCATGGTGCTAATCATCATGGCTCGTGAGCCCCCGCCGCTTAACGGATGCATCAATGCCGTTGGGAGTGCATCCACAAAAGAGGTATCCAAACCAACCAATTCAACGCAGGTTCTGATGACTCCCACAATCATATCCAATGTTCCTGCATTGCGTAAACAGCTGATTGCGACTAACATAGCGACTAAATACGGAATAATTTTTACCGAAGTTTCAAATCCTCCTTTGGCGCCTTCAATAAAAGCATCAAAAATATCAACCTTTTTCCAGACTGCTCCCAAGATGAAAGCCAACACACAACCGTAGAGAATTACGTTACTAAAAATCTTCGATTGAGTTGTTACTTCTGCTTGTGGTAAACTGGAAAAGTACCATAATGCCAATCCAATAAAAGCGGTAATTCCACCCAACCACGAGAGAATAACTTTATCAAAAAGATTAATTTTTTGTTTAATGGCAACGAAAATTAGTCCAGTTAAAGTGGCAAAATAAGTGGCAATCAAACAAGGAATAAAAATATCGGATGGGTCGGCGGCTTTATAGATGGAACGTTGTGCCATAATGCTCAAAGGAATCAACACCGGTCCCGCCGAATGCAATACCAAAAACATGATTTGGGCGTTGGAAGCTACTTCTTTGTTGGGGTTCAATTCTTGCAAACTTTGCATCGCCTTGAGTCCAAAAGGGGTGGCGGCATTGTCTAATCCCAGCATATTTGCCGAGAAATTCATAATCATTTGCCCGCTCGCAGGATGATTGGGCGGTACTTCGGGAAATAATCTACTGAAAAATGGTCCAATAAGTCTCGACAAAAAACCAATGGCTCCCGCTTTTTCTCCAATGGCGAGTAAACCCATAAAAAAGGTCATAACGCCTGCCAAAGGCAAAGCAATTTTCATCACGGCCACTTCGGCAGAATCGAACATTCCGTCCACAATTACCTTGAAAATTTCGTTTTTTTGTTCTTGTGGAATATCAGGATTCAGCCATTTGATGATAGCAGTTATGAAGGCTGCCACAAAAAATAAAACCCACATCGCTGAGAGAGGGCTTTGTTTTTTAAGGGAAACGAAACCTAAAAATTTTTTGGAGAATTTTTCTATGGGGGGTTATGTGGTTATTTCGAGAAATTAAAATTAACGGTACACTTCTTTTCTATCCCCTACAGACACTAAGACTATCAATACTTCATCTTCAATTTCGTAAATTACTCTAAAATTTCCGACTCTGATTCACATTCCCTTTAAGTTTTAAACAACCAATTGGACGTTGATTTTCAGCCAATTCTTCAATTGATTTTTCAACTTTTTCGTAAGATTTTTTAGGAAGTTTTGTAAATTGCTTAGCTGCAGGTTCATCAAATAATACTTGATACATTACTCTTTGTAGTTTTCGATATTTGCAAAGACTTCCGACATTGGAATTAAGTCTCTTTTATTTTTTTATGAATTTTCATATAAAGAAATACAATAGAGTTCATCTAATTCTTCCTCAGTGAATTTTTCTTTAACATTTACGGAGTTAAAATTTCTTAGAATCTTCAAAAGAAAGGGTAATTCGTTATCTAAGACTTCAAGCGTTAATCGCATAGTTTTATTTTTTTAAATCTATCGTGATTTACTAATTACTCATTAAATTTATGCCATTATTTCTTATAATACTACCTAAGCTGTGAAAAAAACTTCTTTAATAATCATTGTCCCTTTGATTTTTCTTTCCTTTATCGTCCAACAAAAAGTAAAATTAAAACCTACAAAAACAAGCCAAATTTGCGAATATGAACAAAAAATGCGTGAACAAGGATTGGTGAATCTTCAAGAAATTGACCCCAGTATTTTGGTAGAATTGAAATATTCCACGACGGATAATTTCGTTGGTAAAGACGTTTATGGATGTATTACCAATTGTTTCCTCCAAAAAAATCCTGCCGAAATGCTTTCTCATGCCAATGATTTACTAAAAAGAAAAAACGGCAATTATCGACTTTTGGTCTATGATGGCGGGCGACCTTTGAGTATTCAAAAAGTTTTGTGGAACTCACTCACGCAATATTCGCCCAAACAACGAGCAACCTACGTGGCAAATCCTGCCAAAGGCTCCATTCATAACTATGGAAGTGCCGTTGATTTGACAATCGCTGCGGCAGATGGGACACCACTTGATATGGGAACGAAGTATGATTTTTTTGGTGAATTGGCCTACCCAAAAATGGAAAGCTATTTTCTAAAAATAGGAAAACTGACAAAGCAGCAAATTACCAATCGTCAATTGCTGAGAAATGTGATGAAATCTGCGGGATTTTTATCCATTGAATATGAATGGTGGCATTTTAATGCAGTTTCTCGTCAAATGGCCATGCGGACTTATAAAATTATTCAATGAGCTTTGAGAAATAAGCCATAAGTAATGAGATTAAGCGATAATTCTTTTATTATTTTTGAAAATCAAATCTTATCGCTCACCGCTTGAAGCTAAATAAACGTTCGATTTTAAAATAAAAGTGTTCGGAAACGGACACTTTTTGTTTTCATAAAATGACGTAAAATGTTGTAAATTAATTAATTGTAATCGTAGGTATTATCGTTGAAATAGCACTGATAATTTATAGTACTCAATACCCAAGAATTAATTTTTAAGTATTTAAAAAGTTCACAAAAGTATAATTTTTTTACTCAAACATTATACATTGAAAATTGTGCATTGAAAATTACAAAATTCACAATTTCCATTTATCCATGAGAGACAGCCGTTTATCCCAAACATTTTTAAATCAAAATTTATCATTCGTAACATTGGACTATCAAATGAATAACGCCATGAAACGCATTCCTCTATTTCTCTTATTAAGTATTTGTTTGGCTTTCCAACCAAAAGCCCAAAATGCAGTTCAAGCCGATGGTAGTGAGACCAAATTAGGCTTGCAAGAAGCCGTGAATATTGCCTTGAAAAATAATATATCTGTAAAACAAAGTCAGAATCAAGTATTATTAAATTCTTTACAATTGCAGCAATCTCGCTTTAACCAATTGCCAAGTGCCAGTGGTAATGTGAATGAATATTTCAACTTTGGACGTAGCCTTGACCCATTTACCAATACCAATATCGACCGAAATATCAATTACAATCAGTTGAGTTTATCGGGAAATGCCACCATTTTTAATGGCTACTTATTAAAAAATACAATTTTACAGAATGATCTATTTTTAAGAGCCACACAATTAGATTTGCAAGCGATGAAAGAGAACATTTCCTTGCAGGTTGTTTTGGCATATCTCAATATCATGAACGCAGAAGATCAATTAGCTATTTCAAAAACACAAACGGCTATTACTGCTTTGCAAATCGATAGAACCGACAAATTGGTGAAGGCGGGTTCGTTGGCACAATCAAATTTGTTTGATTTAAAGGCACAATTAGCGACCGAAGAAACCACAGTTATTAACAATAAAAGTACCTTAGATTTAGCTAAATTAACGCTAATTCAATTATTGAACGATAGAGATATTACGGATATAAAAGTGGACAGAATTTCTGTACCTACCCCCGTAACATCAAGTTACGAAGCCTCGATTGATAAAGTATACGAATTGGCGGAGAGTAGCCAACCCACTGTTAAAGCGGCAGATTTACGCATAAAAGGTGCTGAAAAAGGCATAGATATTGCCAAAGCAGGTTTTCTGCCTTTTATTTCTGCCAACGTGAATGCAGGTGCAAATCAGTCTAATGCTCAGAAAGAATTAAGTTTTAATGTTGTTACTTCCGAACAAAACTTGGGTACTGTTTTATTCAACGGGCAGCAAATTCCATTAATTGTTACTACAACAAATAATATTCCTTCGGCTGGTAATACGGTCGGTTATTTTAAGCAATTAAGTAATACTTTCAATTACGGTTTCGGGGTGAATGCAAATATTCCAATTTTTAGTAAATTTGCCAACAAGAGTAACGTAACTCGAGCTAAAATTCAGAAAGAAAATGCTAATTTGAACGCTCAACAAGCTCGCTTGACCTTGAGACAAAATATCGAAACGGCTTATACAAACTTGTCAAATTCAGCCAAAAGGTACGATGCTTTTTTAATTCAAGTGGCTGCTTTAGAAGAGTCATTCAGAGCTGCTGAAAGCCGTTTCAATGCAGGAGCAATTGATTTTGTAAGTTATAGTTTGCAAAAAACAAACCTCGACAAAGCAAAAGGTAACCTTGTACAGGCAAAATATGACTTCATTTTTAGAACTAAAATTTTAGATTATTATCAAAATAAACCGCTTACATTTTAATTGAGTGATTTGTGATTGAGTGAATTGGTGATTTATCGTAATCGTTATTATTTTCCCATTCACTAACTCACTCAATCACTAAATCAAAACTAATTATGGCAAAGAAATCTTCAAATAAAATCTGGTTGATACTAGGGGGCGTGGTTGTCCTATTGGTTGGTGGCTTAGCCATCGCAAAGAAAAAGGGACTTATCGGAAAAGAACCCTCTACGGAAGTTGAATTTACAAAAGTAAAGAAAGCTGATATTATTGAGCGAGTGTCTGCTTCTGGTAAAATTCAACCTGAAATTGAAGTAAAACTCTCGCCAGATGTATCGGGGGAAATTGTGGGTTTGTACGTAACAGAAGGGGATTCCGTGCGTGCGGGACAGTTATTATTGAAAATTAAACCTGACAATTATGAGTCATTATTGGCTCGGGCAGAAGCGCAGGTAAATTCCTCAAAAGCATCTGTGGAGCAGTCAAGATCGGGACAATCTCAGTCTGAATCACGGTTGTTGAAAGCTAAAATTGATTACGACCGTAACAAGAAATTGCACGACGATAAAGTTATTTCTGATGCTGATTTTGACCAATTTAATTCTCAATATTTAGTGGCAAAACAAGACGTTGAATCAGCAAAAGCCAATGTTTTAGCGGCAACATTCAACGTAAAAAGTTCGGAAGCGGCTTTGAAAGAAGCACGGGCTAATTTAACGAAAACGACGATTTATGCGCCTCAAAGTGGTACGGTTTCAAAACTGAATGTTGAATTGGGTGAGCGTGTGGTTGGAACCTCGCAAATGGCTGGTACTGAATTACTTAGAATTGCCAATTTAAATAAAATGGAAGTTAGAGTAAATGTAAATGAGAACGATATTACCCGTGTCTCGATGAATGATACGGTAATCATCGACGTAGATTCATATAGTGCTTCGGGACGAAAATTTAAAGGTATTGTGTATGAAATTGCGAGTTCTGCTAATGGTTTAGGAACTGCCACCGCTGCTGCCGTTTCGAGTGATGCCGTAACCGAATTTGAAGTAAAAATTAGGGTTTTGCGTTCTTCCTATTCAGATTTGATTGTTGGAAAACGTTCATATCCTTTAAAACCAGGTATGACCGCTTCGGTAGAAATAATTACCGACCGTAAAAATGGCGTTTTGTCGGTGCCATTGGCCACCGTTACCACTCGAGACCCTACATTGAAAGCAGAGGAAGGCGATAAAAAAGAGGGTGAGCAAGACAATATTCAGGAACCAGAAAAGGTTATTAAGAAAGACAAGATTAAGGAAGTTGTCTTTGTGATGGATAAAAATAGTAAAGCGAAATTAAGAGAAGTGAAAACGGGTATTTCTGATTTTGAAAACATCGAAATTTTATCAGGTTTGAAAGAAGGAGAAACCATTATTTCGGGACCATACATTACCGTTTCTAAAAAATTGAAGGAAGGCGAACTAGTAGCGAAGAAAAAAGTTGAAGAGAGAAAGAAGTAAAAATTCTTATAAAACAATAAATTAAGTTTGGTTTAGGGTTTATGAAAAAGCCGTCTCAGAGTATCTGGGGACGGCTTTTTTGTGGGTTTATGAGTTATTGGGAGACTTTCTACTCCACCAACTCGAAAGAAGTGAACCAGTGGTATTCATGATAGGTCCAAAAAGTGCAGCGGCGAGTCCTAAAGTAGCAATTTTACCTAATTGATTGGCTAATCCAGAGGCTAATCCAGCATTTTGCATCCCAACTTCCAGAGCCACTGTTCGACAATCTTGTTCTGACATTTTCAGCAATCTTGCACTGGTATATCCCAAAAAATAGCCGCCAATATTATGAATAAGCACTGCCACAATCAACATTCCTCCCACAGTTTGTAAAGATTTTTGACCAGATGCCGTAACTACTACTATCACAACGCCAATCCCAATCATAGAGAGATAGGGCAATATTTTTTGTAGTTTTTTGGATAATTCTGCAAAAAATTGGTTTAAAATATAGCCAAAACCAATGGGAATAATCACAATTTTAGTGATGTCCCAAACCATATTCCAAAAATTAATTTCAATGAGTCCACCACCCAAAAACTTCATTAAGAGAGGTGTTAGAAATGGCGCCAATAAGGTAGAAATCGTTGTGATTGTTACGGATAATGCTACATTTGCCTTCGCAATCATACACATGACATTAGAGGCTAATCCGCTTGGGCAACAGCCAATTAATAAGATTCCAGCGGCAATTTCAACGGGAAAATTAAATAAATGGGCAAGGCCAAATCCTAAAAGTGGCATAAAAATAAAATGACAAACCGTACCAATAAAAACCGATTTAGGTGACTTGAAAACCTCCGCAAAATCATCGGCTGAAACGGTAGTTCCCATGCCAAACATGATGATTTGGAGCATAGGTAAAATTAAAACACTGGATTTTACTCCATTAAATTCAAGAAAAAATTGGGGGAAATTGTAGGCAATAATGACTGCCAAAATAATACAAATTGTGTAAAAATAATCTTTCATATTCAATCGAGTGATTAGTTATTTTATTACCTTAAAATTATCTATATTGACAAATATACACGAAAAAGGCTTCTATGAAGTCCAAAGAAGCCTTTTGAAATTATAATCTATTCGCTAATTTACCCTACTAATTCCTTCAAATCTTCATCATTCAACTGTTTCCGCACGTCTGCCATCAGTAAAAAGCGAGTGTAAAGGTTGTCTAATTCTGACTTTTCAAAATCAAAGCCAATCAATTGCAATCGGTGACGAAGGGCAGCACGACCCGAACGTGAAGTCAAAACAATGGCCGATGAAGGTACACCAACATCTTCAGGTTTCATGATTTCATAGGTCTCTGAGTGTTTTAAAAAACCGTCTTGATGAATGCCCGATGAATGGGCAAAGGCATTGGCTCCTACGACTGCTTTGTTGGCTTGTACGGGCATACCCATAAGGTTAGAAACCATCGTTGAAAATGGATATAATAGTTGGGCATTAATATCGGTATGAAAACCTAAATCTTTATGAACGTTCAAAATCATGGCTATTTCTTCCAAAGCGGTATTTCCCGCTCTTTCACCGATGCCGTTGATGGTAACTTCCACTTGTCTAGCTCCCGCTTGAATTCCCGCAATGGTGTTGGCAGTCGCAAGTCCTAAATCATTGTGATTGTGCATTGAAATCGTTGCCTTGTGAATATTTGGCACGTTTTCAAACAAATAGCTGATGCGTTGAAACATCTGATGAGGCAATAAATAACCCGTTGTATCAGGAAGGTTCACCACTGTTGCACCGGCTTTAATCACGGCTTCAATCAATTTGGCTAAGTATTCTAAATCCGCACGACCAGCATCTTCCGCAAAAAATTCTACGTCTTCTACGAATGATTTGGCGTACTTTACCGCCCAAACACCACGTTCCAACATCTCCTCACGAGTAGAATTAAATTTATGAATAATGTGCGAATCCGAAGAACCCAAACCTGTATGAATTCTTGGAAATTTGGCGTGTTTTAAAGCCGCCGCCGCTGCATCAATGTCTTCTTTTTTGGCACGAGTCAGCCCACAAACCGTGGCATTTTTTACCAATTTCGCAATGGCTTCCACCGAACGAAAGTCGCCAGGTGATGAAATTGGAAAGCCTGCTTCAATAACATCTACGCCTAGGAGTTCGAGTTGTTCGGCA
>JBBAKZ010000038.1:0-3185 GCA_040403275.1 Arcicella sp.
ATCTCTCCCACTAAATAAGGAGCCACTTTTCCGGCAATTTTTACTCTTTCGCCTACTAATTTACAAGCTAATTCACCGCCTCTTGCTGAAATTTGACGAGCATTAAATTCGTTTTTGCCTAAGACTTTTGCCCAATAAGGAGTCAGACTTGTATGTGCCGAACCCGTTACAGGATCCTCATCTCCGCCGGAATTAGGACCAAAGAATCTTGAAACGAAATCCACCTCAATTCCTTTTGCCGTAACGATTACACCACGACAATCAACCTCTGCCATTTTTCTGAAATCAGGTTTGAATGCTTTTATTTGTGCTTCTGAATCAAAAATGAGCATATAATCTGTCAAGCCTTTAAATGTTTCTCGGGGTGTTATTCCCAAACTATCAATTAAGGCTTGGGGTGTTTCAGTGGCTTGTAATTTATCCATTGGAAAATCTAATTCTAATAAATCTCCTTGCTTTTCAACCTTCAAAATCCCACTTCTTGAATTAAATTCTATGATTGATTTTGAATAATTCTCATAATGAAAAATTTGATATGAAGTTGCCAAAGTGGCGTGTCCGCACAAATCCACTTCAACAGTAGATGTGAACCAACGGATGTGAAATCTATCCCCTTCTGGAACGTAAAAAGCGGTTTCGGCAAGGTTATTTTCTAAAGCAATTTTTTGCATTAATTCGTCTGAGAGCCATTTGGTTAAGGGAATAACGGCGGCTGGATTTCCACCAAAAACTTTATCGGTGAAAGCGTCTAATTGATAGATTTTTAAATTCATTTTTTTAAGTTTCAGAAGTTAAAAAGTTATAGAAGTTAAAGAGTTAAACAGTTCTACGAATGATTTTGAAACTTTATAAATTTTAACCGTTAAACTTTTTAACTCAAATGATGAAATTCTTTAAAGCGTTCTAAATAGCTTTTTCGGCACAAGCATCTTCTATTTCTTGGAGAGCGAGCAAAAAAATATGTTTTCGTGTTTTAAAAAAGATTCGTATTACATCTTTAATATCCGCCCAAATTTTTTGAAGTTTGGGTAATAAAACCTTTCCTTTTTAGATAATTTCAAATTGCATTTTCGGGCATCTTCGAATAAATTTTCAGAAATTATTAATCCCTTTTTTTCTAACTCTTTGGCAATTTTGATTACGTCAGGATGTACAACCTTCAGAATGTCAGCTATTTCCATAATACTGGCTTCTCCTTTTTAGGATAAATAAAAGTATTTTGCTTCTAAATCAATGATGAAATAGTGATAAAAATCCGCCACACTTTGGATCCTGATTTCACGCTTCATCCGACTGGCAAATGTTATGCTCCTAACTTGATTAATTTATCCATTTTTCCTTGCGACCGACGCTTCGGTTCGATTTCTACAGAAAGAACTAATATTTTCAGCAACTAATTATTACGCAAAATTGAAAATAATATTTATAAATACCCAAAAAGCCACTCCTTTTTTCAGGAATGGCTTTTTTTTCGATGGTTGATGTTCGTTTTTTGATGGTTGATGTTCGTTTTTCGATGTTCGTCTTTAGAACGGAAAACCGAACATCTAACATCGAAACTTAAAATCTTGCCATTAAACTTACGCCAACGGTTCTTGGATTGCCCAAAGTGGCCGCTCCGAAATTGTAGGCGTACGAAATGTAGGTAGTGTTTGCAAGGTTTCTTCCCCAAAACATTAAGTCATAATTTTTAGTTGAAAAACCTGTTCTTACATTAATTAAACTATAATCATCTTGGCTATATTTGTTTGGCAAATCGAAGTATTGTTTACCTAATAAACGCCATTCGCCACGAGCTAGGTAATGAATTGTTTTAGACAATGGTACACTGTACTGAATTGCTAGCATTGACGTGAAACTTGGGGTAAAAATTTGCTTATTGCCCGTAAAATCCGTTGTTACCTTGGTTGGTTTTCCTGCCACGTACACCGTTTGAGGCAGAGCCAATTTTGAATAGGTAGCAGAGGTTATTCCAAAATTCCAATCAATTTGTAGGCCTTTGGCAATATTTGCGGAGATTTCTGATTCAAAACCGATACTTGAAAAATTTCCTCCATTGCGTATTGCCGTGCGAAAGCCTAATTCCGGAACGAGCGTAGGAATTTGCGCATCAGTTACTTGGATATTAAATACTGCCAAATTGGCTCGTAATCGATTATCGAAATAGGTTCCTTTCCAACCTAATTCTAGGTTATTACTGTATTCGGGAGCAAAGGCAACCAACGGCACACCAGAGGGATCAAAATCAATTTGACTGAACCCACCCGCACGGTATCCACGGTTGTATGAAACATAGGCGATTTGATTCTCGGCAACTTTGTACGTCAGGTTTGCCTTGGGTGAAAATGCACTAAAGCTGGTGGTTGCCGTTGTATCTTTTAAGGTTGTTGCAGTATAAGTTCCTTGTTGAAATTTGCTTCCAACAGTCAATTTTTGATTCTCGGAATCGTATCTTAAGCCAGCCGTTAAACTCAATGCCTCATTGATTGCGTAGGTTGCTTGCCCAAAAAAAGCGATTCCGCTGTTGTCCGCCAAGGCGCTAGTTGAAGATTTAGCGTTATTGGGTTGTCCAAATTTACTGCCATCTTTTCCAATTAAAAGTGTTTGGCTAGTAGGGTCATATTGGGTAAAATAAAAACCGCCTAAAGTCCATTTCAGAGGTAATTCTGAAAGGGCTGATGAACTCGCACGTAGTTCTTGCGTCCAGAATCGAACATTATTTTGGCCTGCATCATTCTTAACCTCGATGGCATTTACATCTAAACCTTGTGATTTGAAGGGCAATTGCACATCGGCATCTATGGGTGCATCGTAAAAACGTTCGTTGGTTTGGTAAGCAGTAATCGAGGAAATGGATACTTTGTCACCAAAATAATTTAGCACAGCTGAACCATTCAACGTATTGTCATTATCTTGAGCCACCGCATTATAATTGACCTTAAATTTCATCGAATCCACAGCGGCGATTGGGTAGGGAGCAAGCGTGAAAGCACCTTTATTTTTTCGGTTGTAGTGTTTTACATTTATTGTTGCAGAAAATTTGGGAGAAGCCACATATTTCAAGGAATAATTACCCGTAAAGCTGCTATGAACATCAAATTTAGAGTTATCGTAAACATTGGTGTAAAAACCATCACGAGCATCAACCATCACCGAAGCGCCTGCGTAAAGATGGTCTTTTATCA
>JBBAKZ010000038.1:3195-13280 GCA_040403275.1 Arcicella sp.
TCAAAGGAGAACGCACGCCGGCAGTAAAACGTTGAGTGCCATACGAACCAAAATTTAGTTCGCCAAAACCCGCTGTTTTGTTGGTTGGTTGTTTGGTAATAATGTTGATGACACCACCCATAGAATTACGGCCGTAAAGGGTTCCTTGTGGCCCTCTTAAAACTTCAATTCGTTCAATATCAATAAGTTGGGGAATGTAAGCATCCAATCTAAATTGATTAACCCCATCTACATAAGTTGCCACGGGTTGATCGTAAGAAGCCGAAGTTATCCCTCTAATAGAAGTATTATTTTTATCATCTCCAGGACTTCCTGAGTACATATTTGGGACGATTGCCACTAAATCTTTGACATTCCAAAGACGATAGTCAGCCACTTGTTTGGCCGAAATTACTGAGATTGCCGAAGGTATCTTTTGCGCTTGTTGCTCTACTTTTTCAGCCGAAACCACCACTTCATCCAACTGTGCATTTGACTCCGATAAAGTGATATTTATCGATTGATTTTCGTTTGATTTAGTTGTTATTTTTTGTGTTTTTGTGGAAAAACCAATAGCAGAAATTTCCAGTGTTAAATTGCCCAAAGGCATTTTTTTGAATTCATACTTTCCGTCTCCGCCAGTCACCGTTCCAAGATTTGAATCGAGAATTTTGATGTTGGTTCCCCTCAATCCTTCACCACTTTTGGAGGTAATTTTACCAGTAATACTTTGACTAAAAATGGTGTTGCAACTAATTGAAAAACAAAAAATTAGCGCAAAAAGCTTAAAATAAATATGTTTCATTTGGAATGGTTTTATTTAAATTCAGGAACAAATATACGTGCAAGAAACACATTTTCTATCCTCTTCTGTTAATGAACTAGAGAATTTTCCGTTTGTTTTAAAAACCTTAGAGTCTTGACTTGAAAGTTAACCTTAAAAATTTAGCGTTACATATTCAATCATTCGCTGGTCTACCCAATAGATTCCATCGGAATTTGGCTGATAAAATCCACAGTGTCCTCCATGATTTGGGTATTCTGAGAATATATAATTTGATTTTTTTGCAATCTCCAACATCGCACAACTTTCCGACAAAACTGGGTCATTTTTGGCGTTCAAAATAAACGTTGGTATTCTTATTTTATCCACTACGTGCATGGCAGCACATTGTTGGTAATAATCTCGTCCATCTCTGAAACCATGCAATGGAGCAATATAATGATCCGTAAAATCCTCGAGATACTTAAATTTATGAAAATCTTTAAACACTTCGCTATCAATTAATTCTGAGCGATTTAAGAGGAATTTTAGAAGTTTTGATTTAAAACGTTCGGTATAAAATCCTTTTTTGCCCATTACATCAACGCTACCTTGTAAATCCGTTGGCGATGAAATGGCGATGATTTTTTTGATTTCTTTGGGAATATTTGACGCTTTTTCACCCGCATATTTCATCGAAATATTTCCCCCTTTACTGTAGCCGACTAAGATAATTTCGGTGTATTTTCTTTGGGATAATGCAAGATTAATTACAGCTTCCAAATCTCCAGAACTTCCATGCGTTGTAATTTTTTCAAAACGATTATTTTCGCCGCCCAATCCCCGATGATTCCAAGCTAAAGCGTCGTAATTAGCTAAATTAAAGGATTTCACACCTCCCAACAAATAAGGACGAGTTGAATTCCCTAAGAATCCATGCGTAAAAATGGCAAGTTTTGAGTTGTGTTCCGCTGATTTTGACCAATCTAAATCCAAGAAATCTCCGTCTGATAAGGTTAGTTTTTCACGGATATATTTTACCCCATTGACTTTTCGAAAAGCACTCGGATAAATAGTTGAAACGTGGGGATTTTGCCAAATTCGAGTAGGTAGGTAAGCGGATTTTAAAATGGGCATTTGGTTGAAGTATTTGATTTTAGGATAAACTTTAAACAAGCAAAAAAGGTTATTCGTTCAAGAATTGACTCAATCCTTTAAACCTCAAAATGTACATAGATTTTCATACCCATAAACCACTTTACTCGACCAACCCGAATGTTTTGGAAGTAATTTCTATGCACAAAACTGTAAAGTACGAAAACGAATACTTCACAGTTGGGCATCATCCTTGGTGGACCAATGAAGCACTTTCTGAAGCAGATTTGCAGCAAATGGAAACAATTTTAGCCGATAAATATTGCTTGGGAATCGGTGAATGTGGGCTTGATAAATTGAAAGGGGCAACTAAAGAAATACAGGAGGAAGTTTTTTACCAGCACATTATGCTTGCCAATAAAAACAACGTTCCTTTAATTGTGCATTGCGTTAGGCAGTACGACCAAGTGCTGAACTTTAAGAAAAAATACGGAAAAACGCCTTGGGTAATTCACGGTTTTCGGAGGAATCAGCAATTGGCAAAATCATTGATTGACCAAGGAATTATGCTTTCGGTAAGTCCTTTGCGACAAATGAACGAAAGTTTTGTGGAAATGCTACAATTCCTTCCCGCCGATAGCTATTTTCTCGAAACAGACAGCGAATATTCTCTAACAATTATGGAACGCTATCAACTCATGGCTGACCTTAAAAATATTGATTTGGAGCAATTGAAAACGCAAATGAAGTTGAATTTTGATGGGTTTTTTGATTGGTGGAAATTTTAATTTTCCACCACCAAATGTCCACAAAACTGTGCTTTATTATCAATAATCTTTCCGCCACATCTAAAACCTAAACCAGCGCCTTCTCCTGCAAAAAATACGCCCGCTTGGTAATAATTGCCCGAATCATCTTTTAAAAACTCGGTGTATTCTTGATAAATAGCTTTTTGCTCAAAATAATCTCCCTCGGTTTTTTCAAGCGTAATGCCCACGGGCGAAAGGATTTTTACATTTGCTCCTTCTCGTCCCAATAATACTTTTTCTACACAGGATTTATTGACTAATTGTTGGGTATCAGTTTCCAATAGAAGCGGATGATTCGGAAATAAATCCCATAAAACTTTCAAAATTCCTTTCGATTGAAACAGTAAAGTGTAGGCTGGATTCATTACAAGGGCTTTTTTATACTTTACGATGTCCGTCAGAATTTTTGCTAATTCGTGTTCGTCCCAACCAATATATTCCCACGGCACGAGCTTAAACCAGTAGTCATATTTGGTAAAACTCCCCTCTTCATTTTGTTGAAAAATGCCTTGTTCCACCGAAAACTCTACGTTTTCAATGTGTTCAAAAGTTACTTCAAAACCTGCTTCTTTGGCGGCTTCCCCCAAAAGTTGCATATTGGTATCGTCTTCTAGATAACCTTCCATCGTCGAAATCAAAAGCGTGGGTTCAAACTCAGGGTTTTGCTTTTTGAGTTCGCTAAATTGACTGACTAAAGATTCAAAAAGGGTATTGAATTGTGAACTTTCGTCCAATCCATTTGCTTTCAAAGATGCCCATTGCACGGTTGCCGTTTCGGGAATACAAGTGGCAGTATCGGCATTAAATTCAATGAGTTTTATGGGTTTGCCGTCCAAACCACCCGACAAATCAAAGCGTCCATAAAGGTGCCAGTTTTTATCATTTTCCCACGAATATTTGACCATTTCTACCAAATTTTCTGGAATTCCTAAGGCGGTAAATTGTTCATGATCAATCACATATTGCGCTGCTTCAACAAACATTTCGTACAATTCATTGGCAGCTTCGTAATAATTTTCAGCTTCTTTTTCAGAAACTTCAATCATTTCATTGGTGATATAGGGAAGTGTATTTTCGCCTAAAAGCCAATCATATCCCGCATTTTGGATGGAGTGGGTGGGAGAGATACTAAGGTTTTTGAAGTTCATGTTTCTTTATCGAAAAAGCCTGTAAAATAGGTTTTTACAGGCTTTTTTATTGTTTATTGGTTTGTGTTAATCCAAGGCATTGTAAGCCAAAAGTCCGCCAGTTACGTTGCGAACATTGGTAAATCCTTGTGATTCCATGAATGATTTTGCTCTTCCTGACCTTGCACCCGAACGGCAATGAACGATTACTTCGCTGTTTTTCCAGTTTTCCAGTTCTTCAATTCTATCGGGTAATTCGCCCAAAGGAATCAATTTTGCGCCAAGATTTTGCTCTTCATACTCATAATCCTCACGCACATCGAGGAAATTTAGGTCTTCACCTTTGTCGAGTCTTTCTTTTAATTCTTCTACCGTTATATCCATTTTAATTGAGCTTTTGGCTGTCAGCTTTCGGCTATCAGCAATTAGTTTGAAAAGTATTGTTTGTTTATTAATGTGGAAAATCCAACTGCTAAAAGCTGACAGCCGAAGGCCACTAAACTACTCTTTTATAATTTTCCGAACAAAGGTATTTTTTTCATTTGAAAGTCGCAAAAAATAAATACCGCTCTGTAAATTTTGAAGATTAACTTCCTGATTATTTGTACGTTCTTGAAAAATAATTCTTCCCGAAACGTCATAAACATTCACATTTTTCAAACTTATATCATTCCATCTAAAAATGCCAGTCGATGGGTTGGGCGAAATTACTAAGTTTTTATCTTGAATTTCTTCTTCCGTTGCCAATGGTTTTAGAGGAATTGTTTTCCCCAACATCACCGGTCGAATCATTAAACTACCTTTAATCGGCACAAAAGTACTACTAATTTGTGGGGCATCCGCTTTGGGAACTTGTATCCATTCATTGTTGATGTTGTAATAATGTTTATTCGCAAATTGTGGTGTGTTAACATCTAAACCAATTGCCAACGGTTCATCGTCCGTAAATTGAATAAAACCAACGTAAAATGTATCCGTGACTGAAACAGGGTCAATTTTGTATTCGACAAACGAATTTGGCGAATTTGAATACTTAATCACATTCGAAGTATCTGAAATTGTCTTCAAAATTCTGCCAATTTTGCCTTTTTCATTTGCCAAAATTTGAAATGTCAATCGCTTGCCCGTAAGGTTAGTAACCGTTGGCTGGATATTAATTCTAATGGCAGCTACTGCATCAGGTTTATTGACAATATATTGCACCGCCACTCGCCCAAAGCCTTTCTTGATTTCTGCCGCTTGTTCGGCCGTTCCATCATCGTAGGCGTAATAATTATTCAAATCGACATATCTGCTAATGGTATCATTGACCGTAAAAATAGCCGCATCGCCCGATTTTATATCAAACTTTACTTTTAAATATGCCCTTGTCGAGTCTCTTTTTAATAAATTAATATCCAATAAATTTTTAACTCGTAAGGTCGCAAATGATTTTCTTGGCACAAAAGTAGCGATTGAATCCCTTCTTTGAATGGTTAAATCATTCAATAAATTTTTCACCGAATAATTTGGATAAAGCAGCAAATCGTTGTTAAAAAGATTGCTGATATCACTCTTAATACTATCCGCTAATTCATTCTCGGGCTTTGCTAAAAATTGTCTCATCGGCATCGCAGCGTAATTTTTTAAGAGACTTGTCGTTGGATTTCGAGTAGCATAATCACGGGTATAAATGGCCGTAACTTCTTTTGTAAGAGGATTTTTATCACTTCTGTTTCTTAAAATTTCTCCACTTTTCAGAACATTTTTTATGGCGTCTACATAAACATAATCCAAATGCCAAACATCAAATTGCCCTGATTGTCTTCCGTAGGATTGGAACCGAAATTGAAATCCAGTATGGCAATAAATATTTGCTCGAATTGGAATAAAAGCTTGGACAAATTTATTTGAAATAGTTGTGGCAGAATCTATCCAAACGGTTCGCCAAATATTACCATCGGTCAAAAATTGCAATCGCAAAGAATCTCTTAATTCTGGTTTATCACCCAATCCTTGTCCACGGTAAAAGAAGCTCAAATAAAGGGAATCAGCGAGGGTTTTGCCTGATAAATCTATAGGTAGAGATGTCAACGTATCGGTTGGTCCTTCGGAAAGGGAATTAACAAAATCGTAGGGCGTTCCATCGGCTTTAAGGCCATCAAAAGTGGCTACATTCAGCGTTGGTTGATTATTGGTGAAGGTATTATTGATAAAAACGCCTCCACCTTTTTGCCACTTTGAAGGGTCTAAACTATTATTGGAAGTGGAAAAATCATCAAAAAAAGGCAAACTCAGTGCCGCTATTTTGGCAGATGAGGCTTTTGTTTTTTCCGTACTTTTTAAAGGAATTATTTGAAATTGAGCGAATGAAACCTGACAGTATATTGAGAGGAGTAGCGTCAGAAAGAAGAAGTTTTTGGTAAATCTGTTCATTATTATTTTCTATATAAATAGCTTTTAGCATTTGGCTATTAGCTAATCATCTGATTTTAAAGCTGATAGCCAATAGCCAAATGCCAACAGCTACTTAATTTGGTTGTTCGCCTGCTACCCAAATATCAATCATTTCGCCCGAACGAATCTTTCCACCTTCACTGCAAGCGGGATTTTGTCGAAAAACTACGCCTGCCGGTTCAGTAGAAGTTGGGTCGTAAATTATTGTTCCAATTTGTAAGCCCGAACCTTTGATGATTATTTGCGCTTCGTCAAAACCTTTGCCTTCCACACACGGAACGTCTATTTCCACATTACCCGTTCCGTTTCCAATCACGAGTGTAATCTTTGAACCTTTTGCAATTAACGTACCAGCCTCCATTTTCGTACCTTGATACTTAACTTCTAATACTTCATTTTCACGAATGTCGTTTTGATATTCTAAATCTGGCTTCAAAAGTCCAGAAACTAATAATTGTTGTTCAGCACTTCTGACGGACATTTCGGTCAATTTAGGTAGTTTTATCATCGGAGCCGTTTCAGTGTTTATCGTTAAATAAATCTTACGACCTTGTTTTACTTTTGAATTTTCTAAAGGATATTGTGAAAGAACCGTTAAAGGCTTAATCCCGGGCGTAAAAGTGCTATCGGTTACCTCAAAATCAAGGTTTCTGTCGTCCAGAAGGTCTTCGGCTTCTTCCATGGATAAGCCTTTTAAATTAGGTACGGTGATTGCTTCGCCGTGATTGGTACTCCAAGGTAAATAAAGGAAGAAAAAGCCAAAAAATAGTACCAACAACAATAAAACAATGATGGTAATGTGGGTATAAACGTCCTTTTTAGAATTAGTTGAAATTTTCATTATATAATTTTAAATGATTTCGATTTCGTAATTGTTCGCAATTTAGAAATTTTAAGGTTTAAATTAGATAGAAAGGTTCACAAAGTTTTTAAGTTTGATGATAAAAAAACATAATAATTTGCAATGCTCAAGGTTCAATGTTTACGATTCAAGTAAGAATCAGACTTACCTTAATCTTCTAAATTAACGCCCTTGAACATTGTAATTTGAATATTGGACATTGGAAATTAATTACTAATTATTTTACCTTCCTGCCAATTTGTCCTACAAAACTCCTTTGGAATTCTTTTTGCAAACCTACTCAATATCAATATTTGAGTATTATTCATCTAAAAAATGACAAAATGACTATGCAAGAGAAAGGCAATATCTCGATTCATACCGAGAATATTTTTCCAATTATTAAAAAATTCCTTTATTCCGACCACGAAATTTTCCTTCGTGAGTTAGTTTCAAACGCCGTGGATGCTTCGCAAAAAATTAAGCGTTTGGCTGCCATTGGTGAATATGCGGGTGAATTGGGTGAATTGAAAGTAAAAGTTGCTTTCGACAAAGAAGCCAAAACGATTACCATTTCAGATAATGGATTGGGAATGACGGCTGAGGAAATTAAGAAATATATTAACCAAATTGCGTTTTCAGGAGCTACTGAATTCGTGGAAAAGTACAAAGATAAAGGTGATGAAAAAGCCATTATTGGACACTTTGGCTTGGGCTTTTATTCGGCTTTTATGGTGGCAGAGCGGGTGGATATTATTTCACAGTCTTACCAAGAAAATACCGATGCCGTTAAATGGACATGCGATGGTTCAACGGAATTTGAAATCACCGAGGCTACTCGTGAGGGCCGTGGTTCTGACATGATTCTCCACATTGCGGAAGACTCTTTAGAATTCTTGGAAGAGTTCAGAATCAAGCAGGTTTTGGATAAATACTGTAAATTCCTTCCGATTGAGATTGAATTTATGGATAAAATTATCAATAATCCGGCGCCAATCTGGACAAAATCTCCTGCTGATTTAACGGACGAAGATTACTTGAAATTCTACGAAGAACTGTATCCCTATTCTGAAAAACCATTATTCTGGATTCACTTGAACGTTGATTATCCATTTAACTTAACGGGGATTTTATACTTCCCGAAAGTGAAGAACGAATTACAGCTTCAACGTGAAAAAATACAATTATACAGTCGACAAGTTTTCATTACGGATGAAGTAAAAGACGTGGTACCTGAGTTTTTGATGTTGTTGCACGGGGTAATTGATTCGCCAGATATTCCATTGAACGTTTCTCGTAGTTTCTTGCAAGCGGATGGTAATGTGAAGAAAATTAATTCGTATATCACTAAAAAAGTAGCGGATAAACTAGGTGATTTATTCAAATCTGACCGTGAAGGATTTGAAGCAAAATTTGAAAATATTGGCATTTTTGTAAAATACGGCATGATTTCTGATGATAAATTCTATGAACGTGCGAAAGATTATTGTTTGTTACAAAACGTTGACGGTAAATACTTTACGTTGAATGAATACGCAGAATCTGTTCAAGCTAATCAGACTGATAAGGATGAAAACGTTACGTATTTATATACAAATGACGTTAAAGGGCAAGACGGTTTTATTCAATCTGCCAAGAAACGTGGTTATGATGTCTTGAAATTAGATACGGTTTTAGATAGTCATTTCATCAATATGTTAGAGCAAAAATTGGTGAAAACTAATTTGAAACGGGTGGATGCTGATACCGTTGAGAAATTGATTGACAAAGGGATTGCCTTAGAATCGGTGCTTTCGGAAACGGATAAAGAAACGGTCAAGAAGATTTTTGACACGGTGATTAATGACACAACGAAGGTAGTAAATTTGGAAGCAATGCCAGTGGATGAACTGCCAGCGGTGATTACCCAAAACGAATTTATGCGTCGTATGGCGGATATGTCTCGCAATGGTGGCGGCGGCATGAATATGTTTGGAAATATGCCAAACAATTACATTGTGTCGGTTAATGCGAACCACGCCACGATTGATAAAATTTTGAAAACAACGGATGCCGAAGAGCAGAAGAAGTTAGCGAAACAAGTATATGATTTGGCTTTATTGTCGCAAAATATGCTTACTGGTGCTGATTTGACGGCATTTATTCAACGTACTGCGGTAAGTTTGTAAGTCAATTTTCTAAAATTGGGCATAAAAAAAGAGGGACAAGGCTGGGCTTTGTCCCTCTTTTTGTTACTTGTATATATTTTTTTACAATAATTTGATAATCGCAATCGCCAACGAAGCCGTGCCAATCATTACACCAACCATCCATTTAATTTGATTATTAAAACCTTTTTCCATTTCAGTTCGTAAACCTGCTATATCAGTTTTTATTTCTGTCCGTAAATCAGCCAAGTCTTTTTTTGTAGAAAAAATAGTAGTAAGTATATCTTCAGTAATAAAGATATTTTTCGCTCTTTCTTCTGAAATACCTTTTGCACTTTCAATGTATTCAACAATCGTTGTAGCCTCATCAACTGAAAAATGATTTTTCAATGCTTGGAATGCTTTTATTTCTAATCCAGTAATAATGTTTGATTTTATGTAGTTATTTAATGCAAAATAGCAAAATTTATGAGCAAAAACAAAAAAGCCCCGCCTAACGGAGCTTTTTTCTAAAACTTTTCACCTAACCTAAAAAACTAAAAATGAAAATAGCCCCGAAGCGTCGGTTGCCCTAACCCCCGAAGGAGGAATTGAGAGGATATTTTGTTGCTCCTTTATTCCCCCTTCGGGTGTCAGGGCGACCGCCGCTTCGGGGCTTTTACTTCACCGAAAGGATTCTAAACTCTGTTCTGCGGTTTTCTTGATGTTGATTTTCTTTACATTGCACCCCGTCCACACATTCGTTGGCAGGTTCGCTTTCTCCGTAACCATTTGATACTAAACGGCTTGCATCAATGCCTCGGGCTGTCAAATAACCAACTACGGCTCTGGCACGATTGTCGGATAATTGCATATTATAAGTATCTCCTGAACGGGCATCCGTATGCG
>JBBAKZ010000039.1:0-7600 GCA_040403275.1 Arcicella sp.
TACGGAGGATACTCGAATGATGATTAATGACGATTTTTTCCAAAAATTCAAGAAAAATATTTTCATTGTGAATACTTCAAGGGGAGAAGTGGCTTGTACGGAATCTATTTTAAAAGGTTTGCAATCCGGGAAAATTAGAGGAGCTTGTTTGGATGTGTTGGAAAATGAAAAATTATCAACGCTCACGCTCGAACAAGAAGCCATTTATTCACAATTATTCCAGTTAAAAAACGTTACACTGACGCCTCACATTGCGGGTTGGACAGTAGAAAGTTATCGGAAAATTAATGAAGTTTTGGTGGATAAAATTAGAGAAACCCTAATAGATTAAATTCAAAAAGGGTTGCTCAAATAAACACATTACGCTGAAATTAAATTTTTATTATGCTTTTTCTTTACAAACCATATTTTATTTTGCGCAACATTTTCGCCATTCCCTTTTCTTAAATGGAATTAATTTTTGACGAAAAAGGTAAAACAAGTTTGAGGGTTTGGAACGATAAAGATGAGATATCATACGAAGAAAAGATGTTTTCTAAAAGCTAACATTTTTGAATAACTCAAAAACGATGAAAAATTTGCCTATATTTTTTATTTTACTTCTCAATTATACTGTTACATATGCCCAAAATGCGGTCAGCGAATGTGCCGCAGGTAAAATTTTATCCCTCACAAAACGCAATCAAAATGCTCGCTTGCAAGCCATCCAGGCAGTCGACAACAATATTGATGTCACATATTATAAACTCAATTTAAATATTTCTTACACACCAAAGAATATTAAAGGCGAAGTGACCATCAATGCAAAAAGTAAAATTGCTAAACTCGACCAAGTGACAATTGATTTGCAAAATGCACTCACGACCGACTCTGTTAAAATAGGGAATAAAAAACTTGCTTTCACGCATCAATCCAATCAAATTATGGCCAAATTGGATAAAATTTATGCTGAAAATCAACTAGTAAGTTTAGTGATTTATTATCACGGGATTCCAGGTTTGAGTGGGTTTGATAGTTTTGTTTTTAGCACACACAATAATTCTAAAGATTTGGCAATTTGGTCATTATCAGAGCCTTATGGTTCACCAGATTGGTTTCCCTGTAAAAATTCGGTGGACGATAAAGCGGATTCTTCGGATGTTTGGATTACGAGTGATAAATATTTTACGTCTGTTTCCAATGGGATTTTAGAGAAAACCCTTGATAATCAGGACGGTACACGGACGTATCAATGGAAAAACCGTTACCCAATTGCTCAATATTTGATTTCGATTGCCATGAGCAATTATACTTTATACCAAAATCAATTCACTTTCAACGGGCAAAAACCGATGCCTATAACCCATTATATTTATCCCGAATCTTTGACAACAACCAATAAATTAGCCCTTGATAAAACCACTTTTATGCTGGATTTATTCTCCAAAAAATTTGGTTTATATCCTTTCATTAATGAGAAATACGGACACGCTCAATTTGGTTGGGGCGGAGGAATGGAACATCAAACTTGCACTTCTTTAACCATTCCCTCGAGCGGATTTGAAACTTTAATCGCTCATGAATTGACCCACCAATGGTTTGGCGATAAAATTACTTGCAAAAATTGGGAAAGTATTTGGCTCAACGAAGGTTTTGCGTCTTATGGCGAATGTGTTTACACCGAGGCTACGGGTGGAAAACCAGCTTATGATGCGTATATCAAGACTTTTATGGCTTCTTTCAAAACTGCAAAATGCACAATTTATGTGGAAAACGTGAGTAATATTAATGAAATTTTCAATTCTGCCCGAACCTACCGCAAAGGGGCATCAGTACTTCACATGCTACGAGGAATTGTGGGAGATGATAAATTTTTCCAGATTCTTCAAACCTATACTGCCTCAAAAAATGCCTATGGAAATGCCATAACCGAAGATTTTCAAGTGGTTGCTGAACAGGTTTATGGTCAGAAATTAGACTATTTTTTTAAGCAATGGATATTTGGTGAAAACTATCCGAAGTACAAATTACAGTGGTCATCGCAACCCTTAGCAAATGGTACTTTTAAGGTGAAAGCAGATATTTCCCAAACCACAAATACAAGTCCGACCTTCTTTACGATGCCCATTCAATTGAGTATTTCGAATGGATTATCAGATACTACATTTACCGTTTTAAATGATAAACAGTCACAATCATTTGAATTTACCGTAAAATCCAAACCAACATCGCTTGTTTTTGACCCTAATAATTTGATTCTAAAAGACGTTGAAACAACAACAATGATAAGTATTTTAGCAAATGAGCCTGTTGATTATGATAGTTTTGGATTAACAGTGGCACCTAATCCCAGTTCGGAAAATATTGAGGTTGGCTTCAGCATAGTTAAATCGTCTATCGTTAAAATATCGATTGTTGATTTTTCTGGTAAAGAAATTATGAAGCAACCTGAAGAAAAATTACAAGTAGGTAATTATGCTCGAAATGTCAAAATAAGTCAATTTCAACCGGGAATCTATATTCTAAAGCTGGACGTTGATGGGCAAAATGAAAGTCGAAAATTAGTAATTTTTAAATAAGGGCAGATTTGATTATACACGTTTTTTCTCCGTCATGATGATTCAAATGGAAACATTCCTTATCCAAAGTAGGTCATTCGTGGTAATCTGGGATAGACTTCTCTTAAATTTTAGGAAACTTTACAAGTATAATGCATCCGAATTGTGTACTCGCAATTCATAAAGCTCTTCAAACCAAAAATCATAGTTATTTCAACGCTCAAAATTATTTCACAAATGAAAAAAATCGTTTTAATCTTTAGTCTTTTATTAACATTTAATGTTTCTTTTTCTCAGAAAAAAGAAAATGGTTGGGTATCACTTTTTGATGGAAAATCATTTGCAGGTTGGAAAGTAAATGAAGAAAATCCTTCAACGTTTACCATTGAAGATGGGACCATAAAAGTAGCAGGGGAACGTACGCACTTATTCTATGATGGAGCCGTTGCTAACCATGATTTCAAAAATTTTGAGCTTAAATTAAAAGCAAAAACCTTACCAGGTTCAAATTCGGGGGTATTTATTCATACAATCTATCAAGCCACTGGTTGGCCCAACAAAGGATATGAAGTACAAGTAAACCAAACGCACGGAGATTGGCGAAAAACGGGTAGTTTATACAGCTTTAGTGATGTAAAGGAGAATCTTGTTAAAGATAATGAATGGTATAATTATCACATTACCGTAAATGGTAAGCATATTGTCATTAAAATCAATGACAAAGTAGCGGTTGATTATATGGAACCAGATGTACTTCCCGCCGACCGTGGACAGAGACATTTGAGTTCTGGAACCTTCGCTTTGCAAGGCCACGACCCCAAAAGTGTAGCTTATTTTAAAGATATTGAGGTGAAGGTTTTGGATTAATTGGATTGATTATTTTAATGAAAAGGCTAATGCAAACTCAATTGCATTAGCCTTTTCTTATGGGTAAATCATTACGATTTGGTCATATAATCAGATAACGGATAAATCTCCTATCGAATTTCACCCAAAAGCTATAAATTGTGGACTTGTCAAAAGTGTAAGTATATTATCAATTTAATCTATCACTTAATAGAATATATAGATAAAAATTATTTAAAATTATTCTTTAAATTTGTCTTTATAAAATTAAAATACTTTTCAAAATGCAAGATAATCCTAAAGACAGTATCAAATCTGAATTGAATACTGGTGGCAAATGCCCTTTCCCTCATGGAATGACAAATGGTTCCGCACCATTGTATCATGGCGAAGTAACCAAACAAACTGCTCCCAAACAAAGTGCAGGCGGTGGTCCAAGAAATCGTGACTGGTGGCCAAATCAATTGAAATTGGAAATTCTTCGTCAGCATTCTCCTTTGTCTAATCCAATGGGCAAATCATTTAACTATGCAGAGGAATTTAAGTCTCTTGATTACACGGCCTTAAAGAAGGACATTTTTGATTTAATGACTACCTCTCAAGATTGGTGGCCTGCTGATTATGGTCATTATGGACCTTTCTTTATTCGCATGGCTTGGCATAGTGCTGGTACTTATCGTATCGGTGATGGTCGTGGAGGTTCTGGTTCAGGTACGCAAAGATTTGCACCTTTAAACAGTTGGCCCGATAACGCAAACTTGGACAAAGCTCGTTTGTTGTTGTGGCCTTTGAAGAAAAAATACGGCAAAAAAATCTCTTGGGCAGATTTAATGATATTGGCAGGAAACTGTGCTTTAGAGTCGATGGGATTCCAGACTTTCGGTTTTGCGGGTGGGCGTGAAGATGTTTGGGAACCACAAGAAGATATCTATTGGGGTTCTGAAAAAGTGTGGTTAGGAGATGAGCGTTATACAAAAGAACGTGAGTTAGAACAACCTTTAGCCGCCGTTCAAATGGGTCTTATCTACGTAAATCCAGAAGGACCAAATTCGCAACCAGATCCACTTGGTTCCGCTCGTGATATTCGTGAGACCTTTGGTCGGATGGCGATGAATGATGAAGAAACCGTTGCTTTGATTGCAGGAGGACACTCTTTCGGAAAAACGCACGGCGCTGCTGACCCAAGTCAGTACGTTGGTGTTGAACCAGCCGCAGCGGGAATCGAACATCAAAGTCAAGGTTGGATAAACAAATTTGGGACTGGAAATGGCGGAGATACCATCACCAGTGGTCTTGAAGGTGCTTGGACAACAACCCCAACAAAATGGAGCAATAACTATTTTGAAAATCTTTTTGGCTACGAGTGGGAATTGACAAAAAGTCCAGCGGGTGCTTTTCAGTGGAAACCTAAGGATGGAGCGGGTGCAGGATTAGTGCCAGATGCGCACGATGCCTCAAAAAGTCACGCACCATTTATGCTTACTTCTGATATTGCCTTGCGTGCTGACCCAGCTTACGAAGCAATTTCAAGAAGATTTCTTAATAATCCAGCGGAATTTGCGGACGCTTTTGCGAGAGCATGGTTTAAATTGACCCACCGTGATATGGGTCCTATTGCTCGTTACCTTGGACCAGAAGTACCAACGGAAGAATTGATTTGGCAAGACCCAATTCCAGCGGCTACTTACGAAGTAATTGATAATCTAGATATTACATCTTTGAAAGAAAAGATTTCGGCTTCGGGATTAACAGTTTCTGAGTTAGTTTCAACGGCATGGGCATCGGCTTCTACTTTCAGAGGTTCTGATAAGCGGGGTGGTGCAAATGGTGGACGTGTTCGTTTGGCTCCACAAAAAGATTGGGCAGTTAATAGCCCCGTTCAACTGGCAAAAGTATTAGGAGTTCTTGAAGGAATTCAGCAAGAATTTAACGATGCTCAAGTTGGTAACAAACAAGTTTCAATCGCTGATTTAATTGTTTTGGGTGGAAGTGTAGGAGTAGAAAAAGCGGCAAAAAATGCAGGTCGTGAGATTGAAGTTCCTTTCACGCCTGGACGTACTGATGCTTCACAAGCGCAAACGGATGCACATTCTTTCGCTGTGCTTGAGCCTCAAGCTGATGGTTTCCGTAATTATGTGAAAACAAAGTATACCGTTTCGGCCGAAGAATTATTGATTGATAAAGCACAATTATTGACACTAACTGCTCCTGAATTAACCGTTTTGGTTGGCGGAATGCGGGTTCTGAATACTAATTTCAATAAATCTCAACAAGGCGTATTTACCAATCGTCCAGAAACATTGACCAATGATTTCTTCGTAAACTTGACTGATTTTGGAACGAAATGGAGTGGTATATCAGATTCTGATGATGTGTTTGAAGGAGTTGACCGCATTACTGGAAATATCAAATGGATGGGAACACGGGTAGATTTAATTTTTGGTTCAAATTCAGAACTTCGTGCTTTAGCAGAATTATATGCTTGTGAAGATGCAGAAGAACAGTTTGTTCAAGACTTTGTTGCAGCGTGGACAAAAGTGATGAACCTTGACCGTTTTGAGCTTATTTAGTTGCGATTGAGTGATTTAGTAAATTATGATTTTTAAATTTGCTAATTTATAAATGTAAAAAAATGCCTCAAAATGAATCGGGCAGGATTCATTTTGAGGCATTTTTTTATTCATTATTTATCATTTCCAAAGATTACCTTTCCTCGCTTAAAAACGGCTTTATGTCGGCACAATCATAGAAAGTAGATAGAAAATACCAAAAGTTTTGAAATAATTTAGGTTCTTTGTGATATATAAAACGCAATATTTTTTTTTCAAGAATATTTCACAACAAACCGTAAAATTATGCTTAAAAATATACGATTTTATTTACTCACAAATCTATTCGCTAGTTATTTAATTGTACTATCATCTGGATATTTGTCTGCCCAAGATAGAGAGTTTAAATTGCCAATTATTGAGGGAAAAGTTTTGGATTCTAAAACGGGCGAGCCAATTGTTGGAGCAACCATATCTTTAGATTTTAAAAAATCTGGATTTATCACTGATTCAACGGGTTATTTTCGAATCTACATGCCACTTGGAGAATATATAATTAAAATTAGCCACGTTGGTTATAAACCATTTAGGATAAAAACACAACTGAAAACCGACCAACGCATTGACGTGCTGCTTGATGATGTTTCAAAAACATTAGAAGAAGTTATCGTTTCTAGTCAAGCTACTCGGAAAGATATTCAATCTCCTTCTTTGGGCGTAACTTTATTGAGTATAAAAGCCATCAAAAAATTGCCCGCCATGATGGGTGAAGTCGATGTGATTCGTTCTCTACAAACACTTCCCGGTGTTTCTTCGGTTGGAGAAGGCTCAAACGGTTTCAATGTTCGGGGCGGCGCAATTGACCAAAACTTGATTTATATTGATGGAGCTCCCATTTTCAATCCAACCCATCTTTTTGGATTATTTTCGGTTTTTGCTTCTGATGCGATTCGTGAATTAGAATTGTATAAAGGAGGGGTTCCTTCTCGATTTGGTGGCAGGACAGCCTCTATTTTGGATATTAAAATGACCGAACCCAATTTGGAAAAATTTAAATTGCAAGGTGGAATTGGTTTGGTATCAAATCGGGCGATGGTTGAAGTGCCGATTATTAAGGACAAATTATCAATCTTAGCGGCTGGAAGATTATCATTTAACGATTTTTGGTTTAAATTGGTGGGACCTAATAATATCAAAAACTCTCGGGCAAATTTCTATGACTTAGCCACAAAAGTTTTTTACCGCCCGAATAAGAATAATACTATTTCTCTTTCTACCTACGTCAGCAGCGATTTTTATCAAGTTGATTCTCTTTTTAGTTTAGAAAATGTTATTGCCAAACGGACACAATTTGACTATGGACATCTTAATTTTTCGGGTCGTTGGAATCATTATTTTAGTACAAAATTGAGTGTAGATGTCTTGGGCGTTGTTTCAAATTATAAAACTCGTACGTACGCACCTGATAGTGTAAACCGTATCGAATTATTAAATAGTATTGATTACAAAAATTTGAAAATTGATTTCGATTATAATCCAAATGAGAAACACAAAATCAATTTTGGACTTTCGGCGGTTACTTACAATATTTCCCCGGGAGCGTTGAATCAAAATGTAAAATCGAGGATTGCGACCGTTATTTTACCCAATGAACAATCTTTAGAAACG
>JBBAKZ010000039.1:7610-13218 GCA_040403275.1 Arcicella sp.
TGACGAATATAAAATGAGTGAGAAATTTACGATTCAAGCGGGTCTTCGTTATGCCAATTATTTTAATTTTGGACCTTATTCGGTTAGAAAATACATTGAAGGAGAACCTCGAACGGCCAACTCCCAAATTGGCGTTGAGGAAATTGGCAATGGTTCGGTAGAGAAAACGTACGGCGGTTTCGAGCCTCGAGTTGCCATGAAATATTCAATCGGCGAAAATTCTACCATCAAGTTTGGTTATAACAGAATGCAACAATTTATTCAGTTATTAACCAATAATACAACGCCGCTGCCAACTTCCCGCTGGAAAACTTCTGATTCTTACATCAAGCCTCAACAAAGTGATTTTATTTCTTTGGGGTATTTCAGAAATATTAAGGAAAATATCTTTGAAATATCGGCAGAAGGCTATTACCGACAAACCAATAATATTATCGATTATATTTCTGGCGCAAATTTACAATTGAATAAAACCATTGAAACGCAAGTAGTTTCGGGTCAGGCGAAAGCATATGGACTTGAATTAATGCTAACCAAAAAACGGGGTGAATTGAGCGGTTGGATAAGTTATACCTACGCTCGTTCATTGCAACAAGTTCGAGGTGATTTTCCCGAATTGCAGCAAATTGCGGGTGGCAATTGGTATCCTTCAAATTACGATAAACCGCATACAATCAATGCTACCGTAAACATTCAACCAACGATTCATCATAGTTTTGGATTTACGTTTGCGTATAATACCGGTCGTCCTTTTTCTTCTCCTTCGGGTTTATTTCAATTGGATAATAAAAAATATCCTGTTTATGAAACTCGCAATAATGACAGAATTGCGGATTACCATCGCCTCGATTTTTCTTGGACAATAACTAATCCAAGCCTAAAAGAAAGACGTTGGGAAGGAAGTTGGACATTTACGGTTTATAATCTTTACGGCAGAAAAAATCCATATTCGGTATTTTTCAAATCGACGCCCGCAGGTGTAAAACCGTATGAATTGAGTATTTTTGGCGCTCCATTTGTCTCATTAACCTATAATTTTAAATTTTTATAAATCTGTTATGATTGTCTGACATCGCTCAAAATCAGTCTTAATTCATCATAATCTTGACTTAACAAATTTGATTAACGCATTAATTTCCATGAAAACAAAATACCCAATATATCTCATTTTATTACTGGTAATCGTTGGTTCTTGTATTACACCCATTACCGATTTTACGCAAGTAGCTTCCAAAAGTTTTTTAACGGTGGAAGCGTCCCTTAGCGACCAAGTTGGTCCCCAGAAAGTTAAACTTTATTTATCAGCCGATAAATTGACGGGTAGTTATTTCACGCCAGTTACTCGAGCAAAAGTGTATTTTATGGATGCGAAAGGAGTGAGAGAAGACCTTGTTGAATCATCAAATAAAGGGACATATTATACCTCGGCGAAGTTTACGGGCGTCGTTGGTGGGACTTACACGCTCAATATTGAAACAAGCGATGGTAAAAAATATCAATCGGAAGCTGAGACGATGAAACCCGTTCCAGAAATTGAAAGTTTATTGACTCGTTTTGAAGTTCAAGATAATTATGCCAAAGGTGACCCTCGCCGGGGAGGTTTTAATATTTACGTTGATTTTCAAGACCCGGCCACTGTGGGCGATAATTATCAATGGTATTGGAAGCATTATGAACGGGCTTTCATCTGTGAAACTTGCGTAGGTGGAAGTTATGATTTTAGAACTAATAATTGTGTGCAACCTAGGGTACCTACTGATATCACCTTAAATTATCGTTGCGACGGAGATTGTTGGGATATTACCTTCTCCACTGACTTAAATATTTTATCGGATAGTTATTTGAATGGACAAAGAATTACGGGCAAGCAAGTGGCTAGAGTGCCTTATGATGGAGTTGGACCTTATTATTTACAATTTGAACAACGAGCCATTACTCGGAATTCTTACAATTATTATCAGGGGCTGAATGCACAAGTTCAGAATAATGGTACTTTATTTGACGTTCCTGCTGAGACACGATTTAGCTTTAACATCAAATCTACCACGAATCCAGAGGAGAAAATACTAGGAATTTTTGACGTTTATTCGGTTCGTAAAAAGATTTTTTATATTGATAGAACCCAAGTTCCCAAAGATGAATCACCCAATGTGAAATATATGCAAGGCGATATTTTCGCTTGTCCTCCAGCGCAAGTGGGTTGCAAAGAAGTAGTGCAATGTTCGGAAGGACTGTTTAGAACGCCTCTTAAACCTGCGGGTTGGAAAGATTAAATTTAAACAAAAATTAAATTTCAAACGTTAAATTTGTGGAAGATTTGATAAAATAGATATTCTTAAAAATATATTATGCAAACGATAGAAGCACAAACTGTGTTAACACCACAAACAAAAACTAAATTTAAAACGGGCGTTTTAATTGTAAACCTTGGAACTCCCGATTCTCCCAATACGCCCGATGTTCGTAAATATCTCCGTGAATTTTTGATGGATGGGCGTGTGCTTGATATTCCTGTTGCTGCTCGCTGGCCGCTCGTAAATTTAATTATTTCTCCTTTTCGTGGGCCAAAATCTGCTAAAATTTATAAAGAATTGTGGGAAGAAAGAGGTTCACCTTTGAAATTTTATGGAGAAGATGCTGAAATAATGTTGCAGGAGCGATTGGGAGACGAATACGTGGTGAAACTGGCCATGCGCTATCAATCGCCAAGTATGGATGAAGGCCTAGAATTGTTTAAAAAATCTGGCTTCAAAAAGATAATTGTTGTCCCTTTGTTTCCGCAATATGCCTCGGCAAGTACGGGTTCGGTGTTTGAGAAGGCCATGAAAATTGTATCTACTTGGCAGGTTATTCCTGAATTGCATTTTACAAACACTTTTTTCGACCACCCAAAATTTGTTGAGCATTTCACCCAAACGGCTCGTAAATATATGGCTGAAAATCACTTCGACCATTTTCTTTTCAGTTATCATGGCTTGCCTGAAAGACACATGAGAAAAGGGGATTGTACGGGTGAAGTGTGTAAACTAGGGGCTTGCTGCGATGCGCTCCATAGCATGAATCAATTGTGTTATAGAGCTCAGTGTTTTGAAACTACTCGCTTGATGGTCAAGGAATTAGGTTTGAAGGAAGGTGAATATACCACTTCTTTTCAATCAAGATTAGGGAACGATCCTTGGATAAAACCGTATACGGATGACGTTGTAATAGATTTGGCAAAAACGGGTAAGCACAGCGTTTTGGCTTTTTCTCCCGCCTTTGTTTCGGATTGTTTAGAAACAACCATCGAAGTAGGGGAGGAGTACAAAGAAATGTTTGAAGAATATGGTGGTAAACACTGGCAATTAGTAGAAAGTTTGAACAATTCAGCCGTGTGGATTGACTTATTGGAAGATTTAATAATGAAGGCGTAAATTTATTGTAGGGGTTAGGTTTTAGGAATTAGGTGTTAGATAATGAAGTTATTTTACGAGCTGAATCGCTAAAACCTAAGCCCTAAAACCCAACCCCTTTTTTTGACATGATTTATTTAGCACTCAGTGTATTTTTTTCTGTTTTATTGCTCATCAATTTTCGACTTCATGCACGTTTTGGGGTCAATACATTCCAAGCTATCATCCTAAATTATCCCGTTTGTTTTTTGACTGGATTACTATTTTTGCCCGAGAGCCAGCATTTTACCCTTCGTTTTTCTGAACCATCAACGCCTTGGGCTATGCTTTTAGGCGTCGGTTTTGTGATAACATTTCTTCTTTCGGGTGCTTCCACCCAAAAGGTAGGCATTACTGCCACTTCTTTAGCCAATAATATTTCTTTGATAATACCCGTAATATTTAGTTTGGTAATTTTAAAATCAAGTCAAAAATTTGATGCTTGGAATTATTTAGGTTTGGCCTTGGCCATATTGGCGGTTGTTTTGAGTACCTTAAAAAAAGAAGAAAAATCGGAAAACAAGGCAAGAAATACCGCTGATTGGTTGTTGCCAATCGCCGTTTTTGGGATGTACGGAATCACAAATACTACTTTTAATTACTTAAATGCAAAATATGTAACTGCTTCTGGAAATACCATTTCATTCACGCTCACTATTGTGGCAGGTTCAATTGTTTTTGGAACTATTGTGCTGATAATCAGATTTTTACAAGGAAAAGAGAAATTAGAATTAAAGAGCCTTTGGGCGGCTTTCCCGTTGGGAATTCCCAATTTTTTATCGTTTTATTTCTTATTAAAAGCCTTAGATGCTTTTCAAAATAACGGAGCCTTTGTATTGCCGATTTCTAACATTAGTGTAATTCTAGGCTCCGCATTGATAGCCTTAATTTTCTTCCAAGAAAAGCTAACAAACTTAAATAAAATTGGTTTGGCATTGGCCGTTTTGGCTATCGGATTAATTTCATATCAAGGATTTTTATAATACAGATTTTTTTGTCCGTTTTATAATTTACTCACAAATTTATTTCCTTTTATATAAAACCGATAAGGCAAATCTGCTCCTTGTGTTATTCCTATCCGAGTAGTTGTAATGATTTCATTCTCCACTATTTGTATTTTTGGAGAAATGATCTTTAAGTCAGAATCCAGAATATGCCAATCGTTCATGCGTTTATGAATACCCATCGCTTGCACTAATTTTGCTGGACCCGAACATAAATTCTTAGGCTTTATTTGCTTCAATTTTGAAGTTTTCAAACGTCTTTCTTCCATTAATTCCAACCCTTCCTTTGGCTCTAACGCTCGGATTAACACGGCTTCTCCGATATCTGTTTGATTGGTCGAAATATTCAGGCAAAAGTGCATTCCGTAAATTTGATAGACATAAATGGTTCCTGCTTTGGCAAACATTGGCGCATTTCTCACACTCTTTTTTCGATAGGCGTGGCAGGCTGGGTCGTTTTGCAAATAAGCTTCCGTTTCAACAATGATTCCTGCGGTTTTTCCTGCTCCATTCTCATGAATGAACGTATAACCTAATAAATTTTTAGCGATAGAAAGCGTATCTAAATTTAATAAATCCATTATGATTTTCTCAATTTTATAAGTGCTGAAATGGCAATAATTACCCAAACGACATTAACAAAGGCGGATGGATATGCTTTATGATAAACAGTATTGATAATGAAGAAAACCCCTCCCAATAAATTGGCAAATTGATAAATTTTTGAAGAGTAGGCTATTTTACCAAATGAATTCAATGCAAATGCTCCGACAATTAAAAATGAGGCAATCCAGCCAATGGTTTCAACGAATATTTCGAACATAAATTATGGGATAAAAAAAGTGGCACAATCACACAAACCTACCTAAACAAAGCCTAGAATACAATTTTTTTATTTTAATGTTATTTATTGACATGGTCAATTACCCTGTCGAATGTCAGCGAAATCATGGAACTTATCCGTGCGCAATTAAATATATTCATGTACTACCTTGTCAAAAGCACTTAAATAAGAAGCATTACATTTTTAAATGTTTTTAATTATTTATTTGATTAATTCTTTGACTTAAAATAAATTTTACTATTTTTATGCACCAATTTTTCATCCTAAAAAAACCAGTTTGGACGTTTGTGTATAGATAATCCATTATTTAATGATTTATTACGCATTAT
>JBBAKZ010000040.1:0-13128 GCA_040403275.1 Arcicella sp.
TAATTTACTGATTATCAATTTATTAACTTCTTGTACCGCTCCTAAAACTATGGTTAATAATCACGTTTATGCGCTTCGATTACGTCCAAATCAAGATTTGAAGCAGGAAATTGTGGCTTTTTCGAAGGCGAACAATATTCAAGCGGGCTACATTATTACTTGCGTAGGAAGTCTAAAAAAAGCCAATCTTAGACTCGCCAATCAGCCCGAAGCTACCACTTGGGAAGATAAATTTGAAATTGTATCGCTCGTGGGTACGTTTGGGGCAGATTCGGGGTTACATCTTCACGCTTCTATTTCGGACGGAACGGGCAAAACCATCGGTGGACATTTGATGGATGGAAACTTGATTTATACTACTGCAGAAATCATTATTGGCGAAATTTTAGACGTAAAATTCTCTCGAAAATTAGACTCAATTACTACTTATGATGAGTTGTTTATTGAGAAAAAAATCAAATAATCTAATCAAGGTCAATTTATAAAATAACTTAGATTTACTTTATTCGTTTCCGTATTACTACTCATTTATTTAGATAAACGGCTTCTTAAAATCTCACAAGACCAATACGCAACATATTGCCGATTTTTTTTAAATTCGGCAATATGTTGCGTATTTGCTTTTAAAAACAAAAATTTTTTCACTTAAAAATAAACAAAATGTTAACACAGTTAGTGTTTATAACAATTTATTATTAATTTTTGAGATTATTTCAATTTAATTACTCATTTTCAAATCTTAAAACTTCAACCATTTATGAAAAAAATCTTACAATTAACGGTAATACTATGCTTGATGCTCGTGCAAATGACCTTAGCACAGGATCGTCAAATAAAAGGTAGAGTAACCGATGGTAGTGATGGCTCTGGTGTTGCAGGCGTTGCTGTCAAAGTGAAAGGCACTTCTCGTGGTACAGTTACTGACGTAGAAGGGAATTACAAAATTAGTGTTGGAGCAAATGCTGCACTGATATTCTCGTCCGTAGGTTTTACTACTAAAGAGACGATTGTTGGGAATGCCACAGATTTGAATGTGGTATTGGCTCAATCAGCAAATAATATTGATGAGGTTGTTGTAACTGCTCTTGGTATCGAAAAATCACAAAAGCAATTAACCTATGCAGCCCAAAAAATTGGAGGCGATAAAATTAATGAGGTGCGGGATGCTAATTTTGTCACGACGCTTTCGGGTAAGGTAGCAGGTATTGCCATTACGCAAGGTGCTGGCGGTCCGGGCAGTGCGGCCAGAGTAGTCCTGCGTGGAAATCGCTCGATTCAAGGAAATAATAATGCCTTGTATGTAGTGGATGGGGTTGTGGTGGATAACTCCGTAGGTGACCAAGTTGGCAATGATTTTGGTGGTAAAAATGGAGGGGATGCTGCTTCAAATATTAACCCAGACGACATTGAATCGCTGAATATTCTGAAAGGTGCTGCGGCTTCCGTCCTATATGGTAGCCGTGCCGCCAATGGTGTAATAATGATTACAACCAAAAAGGGAAAAGCAGGAAAAACATCGGTTGATATAAATTCAGGATTTGTTACGGAATCACCTTTATTATTACCTGATTTACAGAATACTTATGGGCAAGGAAACGGAGGAGTGGCTTCTCCGAAAGCGAGTGGCAGTTGGGGTTCTCCGGGTACTACTTATCCTAACAATATCAAGGATTTCTTCCGCAATGCACTTTCAGCGAACAATTCGATAGGCATCACAGGTGGAACGGAGAAAATGCAAACTTACATGTCTTATACCAATAACTACAATCAAGGTTTGATTGATGCCAATGATTTAACACGCAATACAATTAATTTGAGAGTTAATAATCAAATAAGTAAAAAATTCTCAACGGATTTGAAATTGACTTACACTAATCAAGTCATTAATAACAAAATTAAAGTTGGTGAAGAAAGTGGTGTAGTGATGAATTTATACAAAATTCCTCGAAGTGTAGATTTAGCCACGGTTAAAAACTATGAAGACCCAAATACTGGAGCTCCATTGTATTGGACAACCTCCTCTATTTACACAAACCCTTATTGGACTGCCTACAATACGCCAAGTGTAGATACTCGTAATAGGTTAACGGCTATGGGTTTAGCCAAATATCAATTGACAAGTTTCTTATCGTTGATGGGGCGGGTCAGTATCGATAAATACAACGATAATTCAACCCAAAAATTCTATAACCAAACCCTTTTATTTGCTCAGAAAGGTGGAAGCTATAGTGTTTACAACAGCAATATATCTGAACAAAATTTGGAATTATTATTGATGGGAAATAATAATATTAACAAAGATTTGAAGATTGATTACCTACTTGGTTCATCGCTCAATGATAGAAATACGGTTTCTACCCAAACAAATGCCAATGGTTTGTTAGTACCGAATAAATTTGACTTGAGTTTTGCTCAAACCTTGTCTGTTGGTACTTTAAATATTCAGCGACAATTACAATCAGTTTACGGGAAGGTCGGTTTTTCTTATAAAGATTACCTCCTGTTAGACCTTACCGCTCGAAATGACTGGTCCTCGACTTTACCAGCCCCTCACTCTTATTTTTATCCTTCTGTTGGTCTAACAGCCATTCTTTCGGACATGATGCAAATGCCAGAAGCTATTTCATTTGCTAAATTTAGAGCTTCATTGACTCAGGTAGGTAATGATGCGACGCCCTATCTTTTAGCTCAAACCTATTCATTTGGGCAAGGAGGTTCTGGCGGATTTGTTAGTCGGGATGGAACAAAACCAATCGAAGATTTGAAACCAGAAATTACCACCTCTTTTGAAGCTGGTATTGATTTTAGATTTATTAAAAATCGTTTTGGATTGGATTTTACGTATTATAAAACTAACTCAAGAAATCAATTATTGAAATTAGGATTGGCTGCCGCATCAGGTTTCAATGACCAGTACATAAATGCTGGTAATATTCAAAATGAAGGATTTGAGATTACTTTAAATGCCAAAATTTTGACAGGTGAAGACTTCACTTGGGACGCTAATTTGAACATGGCAAAAAACACAAACACCATCGTTGAACTGAGTCCAGACATTAAAAAAGCCTTCTTGGGCGGTGGATATGGTCGTACTGGTTCTCCCGTAGTTTTTGAAGGAGGTTCCTACGGAGATTTGTATGCTAATAAATGGAAACGTAATGATGCGGGTACGTTTGTAGTAGATGCTAACGGTAAACCGATTACTAACTCAGAGCAAGAATTAATCGGAAATTTCAATCCAAAAGTAACCATGGGTTTCAGTAATACATTTACTTACAAAAACTTTTCAGCTAATTTATTATTCACAGGAAGTTTTGGAGGAGTGATGGTATCAGGTTCAGAAGCCAATTTTGCCTTTGATGGAAACGCCGCCTATACGACGGATAACCGTGGTGCAGGAAGTTGGGTATTGCCAGCTGTTACCGCATCTGGTGAGAAAAATACGAAGGCAATCAATGCTGAAACATTCTGGACAACTGTTTCGGGTGGTCGTTACTCGTGGGGAGAGTTCTTTGCTTATGATGCAACCAACATCCGTTTGAGAGAGTTGTCATTAGGTTATAACATTAAAACTCCTGCTAATTTCTTTATCAAATCAGCAAAATTATCAGTGGTAGGACGTAATTTATTCTTCGTGTATCGTGGAAAAGCAATTTTGGATATACCGGGAGTTCCAGAGCGCACTTTACCCTTCGACCCAGAAATTAACTTGGGTGCGGGTAACTTCCAAGGAGTTGAGTATGGTAACTTACCATCATCAAAAACAATCGGTTTGAACTTGAAGTTGTCGTTCTAAAATTACTGTTTTGCTAATTTCTAACTAATTTAAAACATTCATATATCATTAAAAATGAGAAAGTTAAAATCAAAATTACTCTTAGGGCTTTGCGGAGGCATGATGCTTTTTACCGCCCTATTCTTATCGAGCTGTACGGATAAATTTACCGAATTAAACACCGATAAGACCAAATTGACAGTTCTTGGAAAGACAGATTATCCCTACTTATTTTCAAAGGCACAGTCATCTTCTTCTTATGCTTTTTGGCGTTATCAGGTAGCCCAAAACTTATTTGCGGATTTATATTCGCAGTATTTTGCTACTTCGGCAACTTATTTTCCATCTGACCGTAACGTTATTAGAATGGACTGGTTGCAATGGCACTGGATTCCAGTTTATACGGAGGCTGTTCCACAATTGAAAACACTATTAGACCAGACTGATAAAGCCTCTGCTGAAAATGCACTGGCCAGTATTATGTGGGTTTATACCTTCCACCGTGTAACAGATTATTATGGACCCATCCCTTATTTCAAGGCGGGAGAACCAGCAAAATCTGTTCCTTATGACGCACAGGACAAGATTTATAACGACTTCTTCAAACGTTTAGATGCCGCTGTTGCTATACTAAAAGCTAAGACAGGTGATAAACCTTACGGTAATTTTGATTTGATTTACAAAGGTGATGTCAATAAATGGATAAAGTTTGCTAATTCACTGCGTTTACGATTAGCGTTACGCATCTCAAAAGTTGATCCTGCCCGAGCAAAAACCGAAGCCGAGGCTGCCGTTGCCAGTGGTGTTTTAGAATCATTTGATGATGATGCCTTAATGGTAAAAAGTGATGCAGGAAGTGATTTTAATGGACTTTCAGGTATCTCGGTTTGGAACGAATTTAGAATGAGTGCCTCAATGGAATCAGTATTAAAAGGATATTCAGACCCTCGTATCGGTATTTTCTTTCAACCTGCCTCAGGAACAAAAACGTATGAGGGGCTTAGAAATGGGCAGTTACCTGCTGAGTTGAATAATGATGCTAATTCCAACAATAATAACTCGAACGTTGGTGAACGTTGGGTAAAAGGTGGAGGTTCTGCTTGGTCTGGACAGCAAACCAATCCACAAGACATCATGCACGCTGCGGAGGTTTATTTCTTACGTGCAGAGGGAGCCATGAACGGCTGGAACATGGGCGGTTCTGCTCAGGATATGTACGAGAAGGGTATTGCCACTTCTATGAAACAATGGGGAATTTCAAACGATGCAGCTATTGCCGCTTATGTGAGTAGTTCAAGCACACCAATTGCTCCTGGAGACTTCCAAAAATCACCTGCCATGTCAAATATTCCAGTTAAATGGGGTTCATCGGCGGCGGTTCAACGGGAACAAATCGGTACGCAAAAATGGTTGGCTATTTATCCTGATGGTTTGGAAGCATGGGCAGAATATCGCCGTTCAACTTATCCTAGGCTATATCCCGTTGTTAATAACGATAATCCAGATTTGGCCAACGGCGTCCGTCCAAGACGTATCCCATTCTTGACCATCGAAAGACAAAATAACGCCGAAGCTGTGAAGGCTGCGGAAGCATTATTGGGTGGTGCAGATAAAGTGACTACCCCGCTTTGGTGGGATAAAAATTAATCAAATACCGAGTATAAAAAACAAAAAAGATAGGCGGCAACGTCTATCTTTTTTGTTTATATTTAACATTTGGTAGAGGCGAAAAGTATTCGCCCACTGATGCCTTCGATGGGAGAATGCTTTTCACTCTTACCAAAAAAATACGCTAAAATATCCATGAAATACCAAACAATCATACCCCTTATTTTCCTATCAAGTTTATTCATAACTTCCTGCAAATCAGATGATAAACTTTTTACAAGCCTTTCTAAAAGTCAAACTGGCTTGGATTTTAGAAACATTTTGGAGGAATCAGAAGATTTGAATGTGTTGAATTACACCTACTTCTACAATGGTGGTGGCGTAGCCGTAGGCGATGTCAATAACGATGGTTTGACGGACGTTTTGTTTACCGGAAATATGGTCAAAAATAGACTATTCATTAACAAGGGTGAAATGAGTTTTGAAGATATTACTGAAACCTCTGGCGTAGCTGAACAACAGGGCTGGTGTACGGGGGCAACCATGGTGGATATTAATCAAGATGGTTGGCTGGATATTTATATTTGTCGCTCGGCAGATACACGGGCTGAGAAACGCAAAAACTTACTTTTTATCAATAATAAAGACCTAACCTTTACCGAAAAAGCCTCAGAATATGGACTTGATGATGATGGATATTCAACCCAAGCATCTTTTTTTGATTATGACAAGGACGGTGATCTAGATATGTTTCTCTTGAATCACTCTTTGATGGAATACGCCGGATTTAGTAAAATTCTCCCAGATTTGAAGAAACAAAGAAACCCGATTTATGGCAATAAACTTTATCAAAATGATGGACATAATTATTTTACAGAGGTTTCTGAAAAGGCAAATATTGTCTCGAATGTTTTGAGTTTTGGTTTGGGTTGTGCCGTAAGTGATGTCAATAATGACGGCTGGTTAGACATTTACGTTTCCAACGATTTTAACGAACAGGATTATTTATATATTAATAAGAAAGATGGAACATTTTCGGAAGAAAGCGCCGCTCGTTTAGGACATACTTCGCTTTTCTCTATGGGGTCTGATGCAGCAGATATGAATAATGATGGCTACACCGATATTTTGACTTTGGATATGTTGGCGGAAGATAATCACAGACAAAAAATGACCTCTGGTGCGGATAATTACGATAAATTTAAACGCTTAGAATCTCTTGGTTTTGGCTCTCAGTTTAGTAGAAATATGTTGCAACTCAACAACGGAAACGGCTCATTCGCTGAAATCGGGCAACTTTCTGGCATTTCTGGAACGGATTGGTCATGGTCGGTATTGTTCCAAGATTATGACAATGATGGGTTCAACGACTTGTTTATTACTAATGGTTTTGTCCGAGATTATACGGATATGGATTTCTTGAAATACACTACCGACGAACAAATCAAAGCCAAAGAGGGACAAGAAGCTAAACTTTCAGTGAGTGATTTGATTGGGAAAATGCCAAAATCTGAGGTAGAAAATTATGTATTCCAAAACGATGGAAAACTTAATTTTAAGAAGAAAAATATAGATTGGGGTATATCAGGAACAGCCGGTTCGAGTGGGGCAGCCTACGCTGATTTTGACAATGACGGAGATATGGATTTTGTCATCAACAATATCAACGAATATGCGTCATTTTATCAGAATAATGCTAATCAATTGTCTGAAAATAATTACGTAAAAATAAAATTTTTGGGCTCAAAAAATAACCCTTCAGGTATCGGTTCGAGAGTGTCCGTGTACAGAAGCGGAAAGGTCTTTATGCAAGAACAAATCCCTGTGCGAGGATTCCAGTCTTCGGTAGATCAAATTTTGAATTTTGGTTTAGGAAAAACGCCAGAGATTGATTCGATAGTAGTAGTTTGGGATAACGATAAAAAGCAAGTTTTGAAGAGGGTAAAACCCAATCAAACGCTGATGATTAAATTATCAGAAGCCTCTCAAGTGGCTGTTTATCCCAACAATATAAGCAAGACTTTTTTTACAGAAAATCAAAATGCTTTAAATTTTATTCATACCGAAAACCTTTACAATGATTTCAAGTCGCAGATTTTATTACCCAACATGCTTTCTCGTTCGGGACCTTGTTTGGCAAAAGGCGATGTCAATAATGATGGATTGGAAGATCTTTTTGTTGGTGGCGCTTCTGGGCAAGCGGGGGAATTATTTTTACAACAAAAAAGTGGCCAGTTTTTGCCCAAGCCACAAGCAATTTTCAAGCAAGATATTAACTCGGAAGACTGTGAAGCCGTCTTTTTTGACGCTGATAATGATAAAGATTTAGACCTATATGTGGTTAGTGGAGGAAATGAATTTCCAGAAAACGACGTTGCCCTGCAAGACCGTTTGTATTTGAATGATGGTAAGGGAAATTTTAGCAAAACCCAACTCCCCAAAGAAAATATTAGCGGTTCTTGTGTACGACCTGCCGATATTGACAATGATGGGGATTTAGACCTCTTTATTGGGGGAAGATTAGTCCCTCAAAAATACCCAGAAACACCCGAAAGTCAAATTTTGATTAATCAGGGCAATGGGGTTTTTGTGAAAGACAATCGTCAGAATATCAACAATTTAGGTATGGTAACGGATGCTGTTTGGATAGATGTGAATAAAGATAAATTACCAGATTTGGTGGTCGTAGGCGAGTGGATGCCAATCAAAGTTTTCATTAATCAACGAGGAAAACTAAACGACCAATCAGGGACTTGGATAAAAGAAGCCTCTGGTGGTTTTTGGAATAAGATTTTGGCAGAAGATTTTGATAAGGATGGAGATTTAGACTTGGTTATCGGCAATCACGGGTTGAACTCACAAATAAAAGCAAGCGAAAAACAACCCGCTGAAATCACATTCAAAGACTTTGATGACAACGGTACAATCGACCCAATTATGAGTTATTATTTGAGTGGGAAAAGCTTCCCTTTCCCGTCCCGAGATGATTTATTAGAACATTTACCGATGTTAAAAAAGAAATTTACTGATTACAAATCCTACGCAGATGCTCAAATCTCTGACCTTTTCACTGCCGAACAGTTGAAAGGCTCAACAACCCTAAAAGCCCAAAATCTGGAAACAATTTATCTTAAAAATACAGGTAAGTCATTCATTATGAAAGCCTTACCTATACAAGCACAATTTTCGCCCGTATATTCCCTCATCTCCGCAGACGTAAATGCAGATGGAAAAAAGGATATTATTCTCGGAGGAAACCTATCCACATCCCGCATCAAATTTGGCAAATACGATGCCTCAGTTGGTACAGTTTTAGTAGGCGATGGGAAAGGTAACTTCCAGAACGTTCCACCTTCAAAAACGGGCTTAAAACTCAGAGGTGATGTGCGAGGTATGCTAATGGTTGGGAAGCAATTAATCGTCGGAGTCAATAATGAGAAAGTGCGAGTATTCGGATTGTAAATCTCACAAAAAAGTCCCCAAGCCTCGTGAAGACTTAGGGACTTTTTATATTGATTTGGGAAATATCATGTTACAAATCAAACTCCTATTTTAGTTTTTTGGTTATAGTATCCAACTCTTTGCAAAGCTGCCTTCTTTTTATATGGTTTCCAGAGGAAATTTAATTGATTTTTAATTTTTTATCAAAGAAAAATCTTCCCTATAAATCCTAGTTTCCTAAAAATTTCGCCTTCCCAGCATCCAAAAATTCCGTAAATGCTCTAATATCTTGGTCAAAAGCACGGGGCTCGAGCATTGGTTTTGGGTCACCAGTTGGATTGACTAAACAATAATACGGTTGCGCATTCGCATTGAATTTAGTTATTTCAAAATCAAGGTTTTGGTCGCCTAAGGTTGTTTTCTCTAAACCATCATCTTTTGAAGTAAACCACTGATTTTTAGGCAATTCCGTTTTGTCATCCACGTATAAAGCCACCACAACGTAATCATTTTTTAGGCGTTTCAACACTTCCGGGTCAACCCAAACGCTGGCTTCCATCTTTCTACAATTCACGCAACCATGACCCGTGAAATCAATAAATAGCGGTTTATTCACTTTCTTGGCATATTCTACGGCTTCTTTGTAATCAAAAAAGCCTTGAATGCCGTGCGGTAATTTCAAAAATGAATTGTATTTAACCGTTTTAGGAAAATCAGGATTTTGACTTTCCGAAGATTGTCCTGATGAAGCAGATAATACAAAATCTTGGGTTTCAGTGGGTGGCAAAAGTCCCGACATAGCTTTCAAAGGAGCGCCAAATAAGCCTGGGAAAAGATATACCACAAAAGAGAAAACCGCCAAAGCAACTATTAATCTTGGTACACTTAATTTCTCAACCTTATCATCGTGTGGCATTTGAAATTTACCCAATAAATGAAAACCCATTAAAGTAAAAACCGCAATCCAAATGGCTAAGAAGATTTCTCTATCCAAGATTCTCCAATGATACGTTTGGTCAACGGTACTGAAAAATTTGAGTGCCAATGCCAATTCCAAGAAGCCAAAAAATACTTTAATCGTATTCATCCAACCGCCAGATTTTGGAATTTTTTTCAATAATTCGGGCGATAAAGCCAACAAGACAAACGGCGAAGCCAATCCCAAACCAAAACCAAACATACCGATAATTGGTTTAATAAATTTGCCCGAAGCTCCCAATCCTAAAAGGGTTCCCACGAATGGCCCCGTACACGAAAAAGACACCAAAGCCAAGGTAAACGCCATGAAGAAAATACCAATCAAACCGCCTCTATCCGACTGAGCATCCACATTATTGACAAATTTTGAAGGTAATTGTATTTCAAATAATCCTAAAAATGAAAGTCCAAAAATGATAAAAATGGTAAAAAAGAGCAGATTCGGAATCCAGTGCGTACTGATAAAATTAGGGGCGGCTTGTCCCAATGTTGCGGCGATTACAGTTCCAAATAAAACGTAAATTCCAATAATTGAAGCGCCGTAAAGAAACGCTTTTCCAACACCATTTTTTTGTTTGATAAAAAAACTAACCGTCATTGGAATCAGGGGATATACGCATGGCGTGAGGCAGGTAGCTAAACCAATGCCCAAGGCAATTAAAAAGAAAGTTAATAACGATTGTTCTTCTTTGGGTTTTTCCGAAGAAATGCTGGTGGAAATTGAAGTTTTTGAAGAATCAGCAACTACGACTGGCGTAGAAACTAAAGTTGTGATGCTGTCAGCGGTTTTTGTTCCATCTGTTTCGGTAGTAGTTACAATATCAGTAGTTGGCGTTGCTCCTGCCGCTGCCTGACTTGCTGTTCCCGTATTTTCTGTATAAGTCGGCGATTCAACTTTATCTTTTACGAGGTTTTCAGTTTGGCTGTCGCTTTTTTTTTTTCAGAAGCGTCCGAGGTCGCACCAGCTTTTGCTTCAAGTTTGAAAGCCCCTTTTATCGGAACACATTGTCCTGTGACATCAGAACAGGCTTGTCCATCGTGCGAACCTTCAATAAGCACTTTATCTTGCAGGATTTTTACTGATTGTCTAATTTCTCCTTTTCCTTCAAAGTAAGCTACATTCACTTCGAAAATTTCATCTCTTTTCTTGATTGGGTTAATTGACCTCAACTTACCCACCAATTCATAAGAGTCATTGGGTTTAAATTTTACGGTTGTAATAATTGGTCCACCTTCATCAAAATCCGTAGCGAAATGATGCCAACCTTTATCCATTTTCAAGGTAAAAACAATGTCAACAGTTTCTCCAACGGCAGGATTTGGTTTTGATAATGCCCATGACCATTTGGCTGGCGTAATTTTTTGAGCATTTAGGCCCGAAGAAAGTATCAAAAGAGCAATTAAGCTAAAAAATATCTTTTTCATTTGAAGCTGGGTAATTTTAGAGAATAGATAACAGAGAATAGTTAATAATTTCGTTTACCTGTTATTCATTCTTTAATGGTTTAATCATTGGTTATTTTGTGAGGAGACCAATAAATATTGAGACTGGATATTTTGATTAACAAAATTAACAATATTTTTCAGAAAATGGTAGAAAGTGAACGATAAAGGGTACGGGATGAACAGCGGCGGTACACGGTTTTTTGAAAATTTACCTGAAAACCGTGTGCCGTTCACCTTTTACCCTTCATCGTGAACCGTTATTGAACCTTCAATTTATCCTTAAATGTCTTCTGTAATTTATCCATTTTAGGTTTGATAACTACTTGACAATAAGGATTATGACCATTCAAATCGTAATAATCTTGGTGATAATCTTCGGCTTTAGAATAATTTGAAAGGGGCGTTATTTCCGTGACGATTGGATTTGGAAAAACGTGTTCATCGTTCAATTTTTTCTTCCAAGTTTCAGCGGTTTGCTTTTGGGCTTCATTAGCATAAAAAACGGCCGAACGGTACTGCGTTCCTTCATCCGCTCCCTGACGATTTAATGTTGTTGGATCGTGCGTTTTCCAAAATATCTCTAAAATGGTATCAAAAGAAACTTTCTTAGGGTCAAAAGTTACTTGCACAACTTCCGCATGACCCGTATTACCCGTACACACTTCTCGATACGATGGATTTTTGGTCGTTCCGTTTGAATAGCCCGATTCTACTTTTACAACCCCTTCAATTTGCTGAAACACCGCTTCAACGCACCAAAAACAACCTGCCCCAAAGGTAATAGTTTCCATTTCTGCGATATTGACTTTTTCTTCGTTCATTTTTTTGCTATTTTTCTGATTTTCAGTCTTTTGACCGCATGATATGCTTACGAATAATGTAATTATTCCAAGAATCATCGAATTTATTTTAGTGTTCATTGTTGATAAAATTTAAAAGATGATGTAATTTTGCACTTTCGATTTTAGATGTTCGTATTTTGTTATTTGTACAAAAACGTATAATCAAAAACAAAAACTTCATCGAATATAAAACCACAAAAGATGTTAAAAAGTTACATTTTATTATTTTTACAAAACTGGAAAGAATCCCTATCTACCTCAGGATATGCAACAAAATTAATCACAACGGTGGCAGTATTTGTGTCGGGTGCCTTACAATTTCCTACTTATTTTAAAAATATTCAGAAACGAACGGGTACCGATTTAAACGATTTTGTGCTGGCTCATATTCCTTTTATTGACGTTTCAACCCATATTTTTGCAATTATCTATGGTTTTCTAATATATATGATTTTGCGAGTTTTAATAAAACCTCAATTGTTTTTATTGTTTGCCTTAACTTTTGTAATCGAAACGGTTTTTAGGATGACTACCATTTATTTTTTCCCGCTAAATCCTCCCGCAGATTTGGTTATTCTTCATGACACTTTTGCACAAATATTGATTTATGGTGATACGGAACCCATTACAAAAGATTTATTTTTCTCGGGTCACACCGCTACGATGGTGATGATTTGTCTGTTTGTAGAAGGTAAAAAAGAGAAAATTGCCTCAATAACAGCTACTTTTGCCTTAGTCACGCTGCTGTTAATCCAACACGTTCATTATACAGTAGATATTATTGGTGCACTATTTTTTACTTACATTTCATACCTAATCGCTCGGCAAATCGTTACTAAAAAGTGGCAAATAACCGTAAGTGTAATGTTTAGTTTTTATATATTATTACAAACCGTTTTTTACTTAGGTACAAAAATCGGTTAAGTGCAAAACGATCGAAGGTTATATTTTATAACAATGACAGAATCGATTTAAGGTATTTTGTATTAATTTTGTTATCTCATTTTGAACTAAAAATAATAGTACCAATTTTAGAAT
>JBBAKZ010000041.1:0-278 GCA_040403275.1 Arcicella sp.
CCGGAATGCTACAACCACCCTGCAAATGCTTTAAAAAAGAACGTTCTGCCAATAGATGTTGTTCGGTTTCGGTGTGATTACAAAGTTCTCTTATCTTTGCTTTTTTCGCTGAATCCAAACTTACAGCACATTCCAAAGCGACAGAACCTTGCCCAACGGCCGGCGTAAATTTTTCCGTAGAAATCATCTCAGCAATGTGCTCTTCATAACCCATTCTATGCACGCCAGCAAACGCAAGAATGATGGCATCACATACGCCACTTTCGAGTTTTGCCATG
>JBBAKZ010000041.1:288-13072 GCA_040403275.1 Arcicella sp.
TGAAGGTTTCCACGCATATCAACCGTCTGAATATGAGGGTAGAAGTGTTTTAGCATGGCTATTCTGCGAGTGGAAGAAGTACCAACAACAAATGGTTTTCCACTATCCAATCTCAAGCTTTTATCATAACTTACCAAGACATCATTTACTTTTTCACGTTCAGTAAAAGCAATTAATTCTAAATCATCCGATAATTCTGATTGTAAATCTTTGGCAGAATGTTGGGCAATATCAATTTGTCCCGAACGTAATTGTTCTTCTAATTCCTCCGTAAAAACACCCTTTGAACCAATCTTCGACAACGAACGGTCGAGAATTTGATCGCCTTTGGTATTAATTATTACGATTTCTACTTGCAGCCCCCCTTTTTCTAAGGTTTCTCTGATATATTCTGCTTGCCAAAGGGCTAATTTTGAGCCTCTTGTTCCTAATTTTATAAGATTACTTACTGGCATAATAAAAATGTCTCTATTTTATCAAGACATAAAATCTAAATATTTATTTGTAAAATTTTCATTAAAATTTTTCTTTCAAATCTTCCATTGAATATAAGTCTTCTTCATTTAAAAAGGCAAAAGATTTTGATTTTGTGTTTATGGCAGTCAGACCTTTTATAAGCGACGACTCTTCAAATCTTTTAAAAATGAATTATGCGTAATCATAAACTTCTTCTATTTTTTCAGTAGGCAATTTCTCTAATTGATTAATTGTCTGTTTGATTAATTCATTTTTGCTCATGATGCTAAAGTTTTATTTTTCAACAAATATACCTTATTTCTTAAACAATCGTGCAATCGTCAGCGACAAGTCCAGATGTAATATTTTGGCTCTTCCGTTGCGTTCTAAATAGTAATGGGTTTGACTTAACTCATTTACAATCAATTCAATAGCTTCTGGTTTTACTACTTTTGAAAAATTCTGAACAAAGGTTAACTCCTCGCCTTCCAGTCTTACCAATGATTCTGCCCCATTTTTCCAAAGTAATAAATCTCTGTAAATATTGAGTCCATATTCCATCATTCCTTTTTGGTATTCTTTTGGAAAAGCATCAAATTCATCCGCTGTTTTCACCAAAGCCGCAAGGTCAGCTTTGTAAGCTGAGCGCATCCAAGTTGCAAACCATTGGTGTTTGCTTTCTCCCTCATAATTTACTAATTCGACGGCTTTTGATAAATTTCCTTCTGAAAGATAAGCTATTTGTTTGGCTCTTTCTTGAGTAATTCCTTCTTTTGCAACAAGAAATCCAATCGTTTCTTCATCCGTAAAAGCTGGAATAACAATGCGCTGTGTTCTAGAAAGAATGGTGGTTAATAATCGATTTGTATCATTACATACGAGAATAAATAGCGTTTTGGCCGGCGGTTCTTCCAATAATTTTAGTAATGAATTAGCCGATTCAATATTCATCAATTCGGGTTGCCAAATGATTAGGATTTTATATTCCGCTTCAAAAGCTTTCAAAGAAATTTTTTCGATGATATTATGCGCCTCCTTAATCGGAATAATTCCTTGTTTGTTGCCCGTTACGCCCGTAAATTCCAACCAATCGGTCAAACTTCTGTACGGACTTTCTATTAAGAATTTACGCCACGTTGGCAGTAATTCCAGGATGGTTTCTTTGGCACTTGGCGTTGGAAAAATGTGGTGAATGTCGGGATGAACCATTTTTGCCATTTTTACACAAGAGGCACAACGTCCGCAGGCATCAGTCTCGCCACGTTCCTCGCAATTGATGTAAGTTGAGTATGCCCACGCCAATGCCAAATTTGCACTCCCCACTCCTCCATGAAACAACTGAGCGTGAGCTACGTGATTTGTTTTAACGGAGTGAATGAGGGTATTTTTTATACTTCCCAGACCAGGAATATCTTGAAAACGCATAATTGAATTTTAATAGGCTGTAAAGTTAAGGAAGATTGAGGGAAAAAATAAGGAATTCAAAAAGCTACATTTTTTTAATAACTTCGTATAAAATTTACCCCACCGAAAAACCATTCAATGAATATTTTTAAAAAATTAGCTGGCGAAACCGCTTCTTATGGAATTAGCACCATTTTAGGAAGATCTTTGAATTTTTTATTGGTTTTTATCCATACCAAGGTTTTTATGCCAGATGACATGGGGATTAATAATAAGTTATATAGTTACGTTGCCGTGGCTAATATTATTTATACCTACGGAATGGAAACGGCTTTTTTTAGATTTGCTGCCGAAGACAAATCTAAATATTATAATATTATTCAATCTGCTATCACAATAAGTAGCATAACATTCTCTGGGATTTTAATTGTCTTTTCTTCTCCCATTATTACTTATCTGGGATACGCAGGTAAAGAAACTTATCTCATCTGGCTTGCCTTAATCATTGCTATTGATGCGATAACTGCTATTCCATTTGCCCGTTTGAGGTTAGAAAAACAAACAAAAAGATTTGTTAAAGCTAAGATTATTAACATTTTAATCAATATTTTTCTTAATATAGTTTTTCTACTAGTATTTAAAAGAATTGCGGAGGGAGAATACTTTATTACTTTACAACCAATCGCTGAGAAATTGTACAATCCCAAGATTGGAGCGGGTTATATTTTCTTAGCAAATCTCATCGCCAACGCTTCATTTTTCTATTTTCTACGTCCTGAATTCAGAGATTTTAAGTTTCAATTTGATAAAGAAGAATTTAAGAAACTCTGGATTTATGCCTATCCAATTATGATTATGGTTTTGGCAAGTACCTACAATATGGTTTTTGATAGATTGCTATTAGAAAGATTATTACCCGAAGGTTTCTATCCAAATCGTACTTCACAACAGGCGCTTGGCATTTATGGAAGTGTGTATAAACTTTCCATTTTTATGTCTTTGGCAACTCAGGCTTTTCGATACGCTGCTGAACCGTTTTTTCTTTCAAAAACGGATGATAAAAATTCGCCAGAAAACTTAGCCCAAGTTACCAAGTGGTTTCTAATAACTTGCATTTTTATCTGGTTAGGGGTTAGTTTAAATCTTGATGTTTTAAAAACGCTTTTCTTGGGTCAAAAGATTTATTGGGAAGGAATTGCCGTTGTGCCAGTCTTGCTATTAGCCAATTTGTTCTTGGGCGTTTATTATAATATTTCCGTTTGGTTCAAATTGAATAACAAGACTTATTTCGGTACACTCATTACTTTTATTGGTTTGGGAATTACGATTATTGCCAATATCATTCTCATTCCACGCATCGGCTATATGGGTTGTGCCATTGCCTTCTTAATTTCTTGTTTCTCGATGACTGCCCTTTGTTATCTACTTGGACAACATTATTATCCTGTACCTTACAAAATTGAGTCAGCCTTTGGATACATCACCTCGGCAGGATTATTGATTTTTCTGGTTATGCAAATTAAGTTTGATAATCTCTGGTTATCAATTCCTTATCACCTCATTCTTCTGATTTTATACACAGCAGGTGTTGTAATTGTTGAGCGAAAGACCATCATTCCATTGAAAATCAGAGATAAATACAAATTATAAGGGTGAAATGTCATTTTTTTTCGCCAAATTTGTTATTGATTCTGTGTTCTGGGTTCTGTGCTAGGGGTTCTTCGTTCAATTTATTTGATGAATTAACGATTTTGGGCGAATACGATGACCTTAGAACCACGAAATTAGAACGAAATTAAAATGGCTGAATCTCAAATACTCACTCGATTTAGTTCCTTAGAGATGAAACTTAAGGGACTATTGAAAGACTATAATGAAATAAAAAAGCAGCTAATCGAGGTTAAAAATGAAAATGAACAATTGAGGAACGATTTGTATCAAACTCAAAAAGAAACTCAAGAATTACAGAAAAATTTAAACCAACAGATAAAAAACTTTAAAAAATCAGATAAATTCACTAAGATTGCAGTAAACAATCTAAAAAGTACAGGCAATCCTGCCGAATTGAAAGAAAAAATTGACGAATATATTTTAGAAATAGAAAAGTGTATTAATCAACTTAGCAATTGAAAAGTTAAAGAGTTAAACGGTCGGAGAAGTTAATTTGCTTCTATAAAACTTTTTAACTCCTTGAAATTCTTTAACTTAAAAGAATATGGACAAGAAAATTCCTTGTAATGTCATGGTTGGGACGGAGTATTTTACACTCTATCCTGCGACAGAATTGGACGAAGAAGTTGTTCGTAAAGCTGCGAATTTGATTAATGATAAAATGCAATATTACCAACATAAAAACGGTATTAAAAGTACACAAAGACTTTTGGCATTAGCTGCACTAGATTATGTAATGAGTAATCTAAAATCTGATTTACTTTATGAAGATTTCCAAGATTCCGTATCTGAGAAACTCAAGGGATTAGAAAAAATAGTAGATTCAGTTATAGAAACGCAATTCTAAATTCGTCATAAACAATAATTTAATCGTTACAATACATCATTTTAAATTTAATATCCTTACTTAAAATAATTTAAAATTGTGTATTATCTCTTTAAACGATTATTCTTAAATTAAAGAAAATATTGAGTAAGACTCGTTAATTCTGTTTTACTTAATTTTGAATTTTATTGAGACATTTGAATGAAAATACGCTCATTTTTGTTTGTTAAATACCTGATTATAAGCTGTTTAAAATTCAAATTATTAATATTTCAAATAATAAAACTTCTAATTAAGAACCCTCTTTTCAATCGGCATCTGTCTGTTTTAGTCCCATTTTTCACTCGATTTTGCATAAAAATCCATCGAAATTCTATGTAACTAGGATTTCGAAATGGATGTAAAATCAACTAAAACGATATTAGAAATGCTATATCCCATCATTGCCGCAGTGGTTTCCCTGATAGCAGGGCTGTTCGTAGGTAAAACCATATTTGCCAAAGAAACTAAAAAAATAGAAGACGAAGCAACGGCCAAAGCTGCTGATATTGTCAAAACTGCTGAACTTCAAGCGGAAAATATTAAGAAAGATAGAGTCTTGGAAGCCAAAGAAAAATTCTTGAAACTGCGTTCAGAATTTGAAGATGATTCCAATAGAAAAAAGCAAATTTTAGTTCAAAATGAACAAAAATTGAAAGAACGTGAACGTCAAATCCAACAGTCGATGGATGAGGCTAAAAAGTCGATGGACCAAGCCAAACAATCGGTTGAGCAAGCAAAAAAGATGGAAATGGACGTCATGTCTCAACGTCAATCGCTGACTTCAAAAGAAGAAAACTTAAGAAGAAAAACCGAAGAGGCTGAGAAAAAACAAGCCGAGGCCGACGAAATGTTTGCCTCGCAAGTGGCTCAATTAGAGAAGATTGCGGGTTTAACTGCCATTGAAGCTCGTCAACAATTGATACAAGCAATGACTGCCGAAGCTGAAACGAAGGCATCATCTATGATAAAAACGGCTATTGAGGAAGCAAAATTAACGGCAACGAAAGAAGCTAAAAAAGTAGTTATTGAGACGATTCAAAGAACTGCCGCAGAGAATGCCATTGAAAACTGTGTGTCGGTTTTCAACATTGAATCGGACGATGTAAAGGGTAAAATTATTGGTCGTGAAGGTCGTAACATTCGTGCTTTGGAAGCTGCAACGGGTGTTGAATTTATCGTAGATGATACGCCAGAAGCCATTATTATTTCTGGTTTCGACCCTGTTCGTCGTGAAATTGCTCGTCTGTCGCTTCATCGTTTGGTGCAAGATGGACGTATTCACCCCGCTCGTATTGAGGAAGTTGTAGCCAAAACAAAGAAAAATATTGATGATGAAATCGTTGAAATTGGCGAGCGTACGGTCATTGATTTAGGCATTCACGGACTGCATCCGGAGTTGATTAAAATGGTGGGTCGTATGCGTTTTCGTTCTTCTTACGGACAAAATCTTTTGCAACATTCACGTGAAGTGGCAAAACTTTGTGCAACGATGGCGGCTGAATTGGGACTCAATGCCAAAGCGGCCAAGCGGGCTGGTTTGCTCCATGATATTGGAAAAGTTTGGCACGAAGAAGCAGAATTGCCCCACGCTATTTTGGGGATGCAATTAGCAGAAAAATATAAAGAAAACGCTGAAATTTGCAACGCCATTGGCGCTCACCACGATGAGATAGAAATGACCTCGATGATTTCCCCAATTATTCAGGTTTGTGATGCTATTTCGGGTTCACGCCCAGGAGCGAGACGTGAAATGATGGAATCTTACATGAGACGTTTGAAGGAATTAGAAGAATTGGCGGTAAGTTTCCAAGGGGTTCAGAAATGTTACGCCATCCAAGCGGGTCGTGAATTACGGGTTTTGGTAGATGCTGAAAATGTTACGGATGAAAAAGCAAGCTCATTATCATTCGATATTTCACAGAAAATTGAAAAAGAAATGCAATATCCTGGACAAATCAAAGTAACCGTAATTCGTGAAATGAGAGCGGTGAATTATGCGAAATAGGTTTGCCTTAAAATAGACAATAATAAAAAATGCTTCTGAATTAGTTTTCAGAAGCATTTTTTATTGAATCATTAAATTACAACCCCGAATATCCGAATTATCAAATCTGCCCAATATTCGGAATTTCTGATAATTTGAGGATTGGTCTTCACCATTTTTCTCTGACCTCTGTTCTCGATTCTCTGTTATCCAACTAGCCAAATCTTTTGTTTCAATAAAAGCACAAGAATCCACATTGGCGAGGTCAATGACGTTGATGCCACCCGAACGTGAATTGGTGATATAATGAAAAGGGTCGTTGACGTCTCTCAACATGATTTTCATAGAAATAGGCAATTCAAAAATCCCTTCGCCTTTGGAATATCCTTGCGAAAGTAATTCTGTCATTCCGTATTCTGAATGAATATTTTTTACGTGAAATGCACTCGTTAGAATCTCGTGAACTTCCTCACGAAGCAATTCTTTTCTGCGCCCTTTCATGCCGCCAGTTTCCATCACGATTAGATGATCAGTGTGTTGCAAGAAAGATATGTCTATGCCAGATTCTACAAAATCTAACAAACCGAAGGTTACACCGATGAGAAGGGTCTTCAACGTTTGCTGTTCGGTTTTCGATGTTCGATTTTCTGTTTCTCCAATCTTCTGTTTCTGATCTCCTTTCAAGGCTTTTGCTAATGCCTCATAATCATCCAAATAGAATCCAGAATTGGCTGAGCCACTTTTTTTGATAAAATGCTCAACCATGTAAACTAAGGAAGAATTTGTTCGTTCGAGATAGGAGGGGAGTAAAGCAAATATTTGAAAATCAGCTAATTTTCCGTAAAATTTTTCAAAAATTTGCTCGGCAATTTCTACATAAAAATCAGGGTCTTGCACATGATGTTGTGATGTATTTTGCCCGGTAGTACCACTACTTTCAAAAGTAATGATGGTCTTGTCATCGCCCGAAATTACCGTTTGAGTTTTGAAAAATTCAATTGGCAAAAATGGAATTTGTTCAATTGATTTAATTAAATCTACTTGAATGTTGAGGCATTCCAAGTATTTTTTATAGACTAAATTATTGCTAGCTTGGTATCTAAAAATTTCTAAAGCCAGAGCATCGAATTCTTCGGGAATTAATTGTAAGACTTTTTGTTTGAGTATTTGTGCTTGTTGCATGAAGATTTTGTAAATATAAACACAAAATTACGCCAAATCATTAACTTTACGGGTGTTTAAAACAACAACCTATCTTCCAATTTCGTTTAATGTTTATGAAAAATAAGATTTTACTCATAGCCTTCGTTTCTTTTTTGGTTTCTTCATGCGTGGGAGAACCTCAGTTTAGTTATGTCCCAGAAATTGGGTTTAACAATATTCGGATTATTACAACTGAAAAACCAGGTGATTTAGGCACCACCAAGAAAGATTCAGTAATTATAACCATTGATTTTAAAGACGGAGATGGGGACTTAGGGTTTACGGATGCTGATTATCAGGCACTGATAAAAAAAACGGGTGATAGCGTTCAGACAATTGATATTAATATTTTTGTTTCTAAAAATGGAAAATTCATAAAAAGTAATCCTAAAGAAAAAATTGGAGGAAATCTAAAAGGAGGAAATGAAAAAGACAAAGATGCTCGGTTTAAAAAAGGTTCACTTTCGGGTCCAATAGAAGGAACAATAGATTTTTCAACCAAGTTTGAATACAAACTTTTTCAAGGAATCCCTTATCTCACAGGAAAGAGTGATACAGTTAAATTTACGGTACAAATTATGGATAGAGCTTTGAACAAAAGTAACATCGTAGAGACAACTCCAATTGTGCTTTATCAGAAGTAAAAGAATTGCAAGAAAAGTCTTATTATTTTGCTACTATTCTCAACTCAAGAAACGGTAAACAAACACATCAGGAAGAAGTAGAACAGCCTTCAGAACTGTTTTACTTCTCCCGGTTCAATCCTTTGCTTAATCAATTATTTAATTGTCTACATACTTGGGCAAACGCAAATTCTTCAAGTACATTTTAAATTTGTTGGAAATTATAGGATATTTTCCAACAAATTCAAATCAATCATCAAATCTTCACCACAATTCACTCCAAAATCAAAGCCTTCCAGCGATGCTATCACTTTCACTTTTTCTATGAGTTTCCCCGTAAAATGAAGGGTAATCGCTTCGGCATTTTTGCGAGTTGAAACGATTAAAGGATGTACTTCACCGTCCAATAATTTTACAATATCTTCCGCAAATTCCTTGAACATTAGATTGATGGGTAATTGATGATATTGACCATCTAAAGCAACAAAAATAGGCGTGGGTACATATTCCGTTGAAGCCGCCAATTTTCCAAATGCCTTGCGAGCTTTCACGAAACTATCTTCTTGATTTTCAAGTGAAAATCCGCCAAAAACAACCGCTACTTTTTTGCGATTTGGCAGTTCTGACACCCGGGTTGCAATGGCCAAATCCAATTTATCCAACAGTTTTTGAAACTTAAACGTATTTTTGCTCGCACGAATACGCTCACGGATTGACTGACGAATAAAGTACGTAATGGCATCCGTTACATTCATACCAATTTCGGCCATTTGCTTAAAAATCAGCGAAGTAGGAGACATGCCTGGAATTGTATTGGGGTCATGTAAAATAACTCGGCCATCGGGCGTTAAAAATCCGTCAATGCGGGTACAAACGCCAAATTTCAAGGCATCAAAAGTGGCTTTTACCTCGTGCTGAATCTTTTGATTATTTTCCAAAGAAGTATCAACTGGAATTTTCTTCCGAGTGGCCGAAGATTGATATTTTGCTTTAAAATCAAATACCTCCACATTGGCAATAATTTCGGTAGGAGGGAGCGCAACCGACTCACAATCAGGTGTTTGAATGACACCACAACTAAATTCCTGTCCTTTTATAAAGCCTTCAATCAAGACAGCATCCTCCGAATTCATGGAAATTAGCGTAGCCCCCCCCGCCCCCGAAGGGGGAGCTTTCGACTCCAAATTGGAATCCGTTTTTAACTCCTCCTTCGGGGGGCGGGGGGCTATTATTTCATCTAATTTTTGTAATAATTCCGAGGGATGATAAATCACATCACCATTCACTGAAACGGGCAAACCAATGCCTTCGTCAAGATTCGCCATGCGTTGGACAAACTCTTGCTTATTAACGCTATTCCATTCATCTTCAGATATTTCTCTGATAAAAAGACATTGTTTGACCGCCTTTTCGAAATCTTCTACTGAATCTTTTTTTACAAAAGAAACGCCAATCGAAGAACCTTGATGGGGTGCTTTCACGACAAACGGTAAGCCAACTTTTGCTTTTATCTCCTCAAAAACTTTTGCCGAATCATTGGCTTCAAAATAAGCACGGGTCAAGGTGGTTGTTTTTTTATCCAAACCAATGGCAAGTTTTATTAAGTCGTTCTGCGCAATTTTATCAATCCCAATCGACGAACCCATTAAACTCGGTCCAGAATAGGGAATTCCGTACCATTCCAAAAGTCCTTGAATACTGCCATCTTCACAGGCTGGCCCGTGCATGGCAATAAAAGCAAATTTGAAATATTCAGAAAATTTATCGGGAGAAATCTTTGTGCCAATCGTTGAAATCATCGTAAGAAACTCATCATCGGACATTTGTCCTAGCGATTCGGAATAGATACGGTAAGCACCTTGATAAGATTGGGGAGGATAAAAATCTCGAATAGAAGCAGCGTATACCAATTCGGGATTTAGTAAAATGAAGTTCCCACAGCCGTCTACAAATACTGGAATGGGTTCAAAAAGAGATTTGTCGATGTTCTCCATTGCGGTTTTACCACCTGCAAAACTAATTTCACGTTCACGGGCGGGACCGCCAAAAAATATGCCTATTTTCATTAAAATTATTATTCGTTATCAATTGATATTAGTAGCTTCAACTTTCAGAATCTCAGGAACTTCACGGCGAATGGTATCCTCAATACCGCCCTTGAAAGTCATCGCTGACATTGAACAGGAGCCACATGCACCCACTAATTCCAACCGTAAAGTGTTTTCTTGCGTGATTTCAAGGACACGCACGTTGCCTCCATCCGCCATCAAATATGGGCGAATTTTATCCAAAGCTATTTCTATTTTCCCTTGAAGAGGATGCTCAAATATTGCTTCCATGATGTTTTCAGACGGTTTTAAATTTATTCAAAGATAATGAGTTTTGCTGGGTTTTAGGTCAATAGTAGCACAAAGTTTCACGGAGTTCTGTACAGCGTTTCACCAAGTTTTTTTGATTTTTCAATGCAATTCTGTGTTAAATACCACCGATTCGGCGGCTTTTAGAAAATTGAGCAACACAGGATTTGTATCATTCTTTCGCCAAGCTATCGAAAGATGCGTTCGTTCTGGAATATCGGTTAATTCAATAAACTTTACTCGCATGGCAGAACTGAATTTATACGAAATGGGCATCAAAGAAACGCCCAAATTATGTTCAACTAAACGTAAAATAGTCGCACCGAAATTGGATTCATGCGAAATATTGGGTGTAAAGCCTTCTCGTTCGCACATTCGTACCAACAAATCGTAGTAGGCAGAACCTGCATAGCGGGGAGGTAATACAAATGGTTCGTATTTTACTTGGGCTAAAGTGATGAAATTTTCTTGCGAAATCCAATGGTTTTCGGGTAATACTAAGGCAAAAGATTCTTCAAAAATCACCTTTGATTCTATATTTTTATTGGTAAACGGCTCTCGAATAAAACCCACATCCAATTGGTAATTTTTTAAATTTCCGAATAAATCATTCTCCAAAACCTCGGATAATTTTGCTTTAATCTGGGGGAAATGTAATCTTAAATTCGTTAAAATTGGCGGAATGACTGAATAAATAGCCGAGCCTGGATGCCCAATTTTAATTTCACCTTCTTCCCCTTTATGAATTAATTGGGTTCGTTTACTAATATTTTCCATTTGCGAAAGTAGTTGAGTCGCTTCTCCTTGCAAATATTCACCAGCTGGGGTCAGTTTTACGTTTCGTTTGTCTCTTTCAAAAAGCAAAACTCCCAAATTTTCTTCTAATTGCTGAATTTGCCGACTCAAGGCGGGTTGTGCAACAAATAATTTTTCCGCCGTTCTCGAAAAATGCAATTCAGAGGCAACGCCCAAGAAATATTGTAATTGTCGAAATTCCATTTAATGTGATTTTAGTATTAATTCATGCAAATTAAGTATTTTTTATTATAATTATAAATTCATTTTTTTGTAATCGAATGAGACACATCCCGCATATAAGAAAAGCTACTATCGCAGATATTGATTTACTTCAAACAATTGGGTCTAACACTTTCATAGAAACGTATGCTCACCAAAATACGCCCGAAAACTTAAAGATATATTTAGAGGAAAAATTCACGTACAATCAAATTTTGAATGAAATTCAGACTCCCAAAACGATATTTTTGCTTGTTGAATTGGAAAATAAAATAATTGGATACGCAAAAATGCGGGTTAACTTAGTAGAAAACCCTGATGTCATGTCTTTGGAAATAGAAAGAATTTATATCAAGAAGATTTATCACGGACAAAGATATGGAGCAAATTTGATGCAAAAATGTATTGAGGTTGCCCAAGAAAATAATTACGAAAGTATTTGGCTGGGTGTGTGGGAACACAACCCCAAGGCAATTCAATTTTATCAAAAATGGGGTTTTGAGGTATTTGGAACGCATATTTTTCAATTAGGGGATTATGCTCAAACCGATTATTTGATGAAAAAGACATTTACACAACTTGTGTAAATTTTTAGAAAAGGTTAATGCATAAAATCCCTACCAATGGCAGGGATTTTTGTTTTGAATCAATATACAGAGGATGAAATAAATATTTGAATCTGAACCAAATTATTGAACTTTAATTCTGAAAAGTTATGTAATTGTCAATAGTTACGATAGTTTACATAGGAGAATAGAAAAAGATGGTTTTCATTAACCAGATGATGGATGAATTCAAAATTTTGAAACAGATAAAAAGCCCGAAGGCTCCAAACCTGCGGGCTACATACAGTGATAATTAAGTCCCTTTAGCTTCCCAAAGGTTTTTATTTAACTATTCTGCTTTTTTTCTACCAAACCAGCTCTGTTCGCCTCTTTAATAATCATAAATACGACAAATGCGATAATTAAAAACTCTATAACAGTTTGAATAAAATTGCCGTACGTGACGTTAGCGGTTCCTACCGTTATGGCTAATTTTTTGAAATCTATGCCTCCCATAAAAATACCAATAATTGGCATAATAATATCACCAACTAACGACGCTGTAATTTTTCCAAATGCACCACCGATAATTACACCGACGGCCAAATCAAGGACATTCCCTTGAGCGATAAACGCTTTGAATTCTTTTAACATTT
>JBBAKZ010000042.1:0-3011 GCA_040403275.1 Arcicella sp.
TAGTTGAGCCTCTGAAATATTTAATCCGTTTTGAATTTTTTCGTAATGCTTTTTAGCAAATTCATCAAAGTTATCCGCAATAATTTTCGTGGCATTCTGTACACCTTCATCATTCGAATCTTTTTTACCCAATTGGATCAATAAACATTCTTGTAAATCACGAGCTGCAATTCCGACGGGATCAAAAGTTTGAATTTGTCTTAAAACCACTTCTACATCCTCCAAAGATGTATGAACGCCTTGGGTAAATGCTAAGTCATTCACAACTGCCTGCAATGGGCGTCGCATATAACCATCAGCTTCTATGGAACCAATCAGTTGTTTTCCAATAATTTCTTGTTGTTCTGCTAGTCGGAGAAAGCCTAGTTGTGCATTAAGGTGGTCTGTCAAACTTGAAATCATCACAATCGGCATCTCTTTGTCATCATCATCACCATTACCATCACCTTGCATTTTATAGCCGTTATGATCATCGTTTAGATAGGACTCAATGTCTATATCACGGTCGTTGTAATCACCAAATTCATCCTCTGCAAAATCACCAAATTCATCCCCGTACTCATCACGCTCATTCACTTCATTTTCCATTTCAGCACCCTCCTCAAGGGCCGGATTAATTTCGAGTTCTTCTTCGATTCGGGCGGAAAGTTCAAAGGTTGGAATCTGCAACAATTTTATAAATTGAATTTGTTGGGGAGATAATCTTTGCTGTTGTGATTGATTCAGAAAAAGTTTTTGCATAATAACAAGCAGTAGGGTCAAATGGAAAATTATAGGCTGGTATTATATTTGTAAAATGCACATCCGAATACGGTTTAAACAAATATCTTGCCAAAAGTATACATAAATAATTATTAAAGTCAATAATTATTATTTATTAAATAAAAATAAGTGTTAAAACGCTAAAAAACAAACAATTAGTTTTTTACTTATTTTTAAAAATAAGTAAATTTACAAAACATAATTATTCACTGCGGCAAATTACGATTAAAAAAGTCATTTTTTTTGTTCAATTTTATCACTTTAATTGAACGAAAATAAACCCTCATTTAAAGCTAAATCAAGCAAAAAAAGCGTCTACTTAGCAAATGTTTATTTAATAATTTAGGTAATTTTTGGCTTTTTGTGATAGCCTAAATTCGGTAATTGAAGGAAATCTTGGTAATTTTGGGAAAAGGAATGGTTTTGGAATTTTAAATAGTCTGACCGGCGGAGTGCCGCCCCAGCGGGGTGCCGCCCAGTCATTATTCAACAATTGTATATCAATGCAAATCAAACAAATTTTAGCGGAAGCTACCATCGGTAGCGAACTAACAGTCAAAGGCTGGGTAAGAACCAAGCAGACACAACCTAGCGTAATTTTTATTAATATCAACGACGGTTCAACCATTCATAATATTCAGGCGGTTTTATCCCCCAATTTAATTGATGAAGAAACACTGAAATTGATTACAACGGGTTCATGTTTGGCAGTTACGGGTATTTTGACAGAATCAAAAGGCTCAAAGCAGCGGGTAGATTTAGAAGTAAAATCTTTACAACTTTACGGAACAGCTGACCCTGAAAAGTATAAATTACAACCCAAAAAACACAGCTTAGAGTTCCTTCGGGAAATTGCCCATCTTCGCCCTCGGACGAACACTTTCTCGGCAATTCTCAGAATTCGTCATGCTTTAGCATTTGCCATCCATAAATATTTTAATGATAACGGTTTTTTTTACTTACATACGCCCATTATCACTGGTTCGGACGCCGAAGGTGCAGGAGAAATGTTTAGGGTATCAACCCTCGACCCAAAGAATCCGCCTTTGAATGAAGATGGAACGATTAATTATAAAGAAGATTTCTTCGGAAAAGAAACAAATTTGACCGTGTCGGGACAATTGGAAGGGGAACTAGGTGCCATGGCTTTATCAAAAATCTATACTTTTGGTCCTACTTTCCGTGCGGAAAATTCAAATACAGCTCGTCATTTAGCGGAGTTTTGGATGATTGAGCCAGAAGTTGCTTTTTATGAATTAGAAGATAATATGGCATTAGCAGAAGATTTTACAAAATATGTCATTCGTTATGCCATCGAAAATTGTGCGGATGATTTAGCTTTCTTGGAAAATCGTTTGAAAGAAGAGGAAAAAACGAAAAAAGCCGAAGAACGGTCGGAATTAGATTTGATTCAGAAATTGAACTTTGTCGTTGATAATGAATATGTTAAGTTGACTTATACCGAAGCCATCAAAATTCTGTTATCGTCTAAACGTCACAAAGAAGGTAAATTCCAATATCCAGTTGAATGGGGCATTGATTTACAGTCGGAACACGAGCGTTATTTAGTAGAAAAACACTTTAAAAAGCCCGTTATTTTGACTAATTATCCGAAAGATATTAAGGCATTTTACATGAAATTGGATGAAGACGGAACCACCGTGAGAGCAATGGACGTACTTTTTCCAGGCATCGGGGAAATTATTGGCGGTTCGCAAAGAGAAGATAATTACGAAAAATTACTAGCTCGTTCAAAAGCCGTAGGAATTCACGAAGACACCATTTGGTGGTATTTGGAAACTCGTCAGTTTGGTTCAGCTCCGCATTCAGGTTTTGGAATTGGGTTTGAGCGTTTAGTCATGTTTGCAACCGGTATGACCAATATTCGTGACGTAATTCCTTTCCCAAGAACACCAAAATCAGCTGACTTTTAAATTGGTTTTGCCACCAAGGTACGGAGCCTCCAAGTTTTTTACGTGTTATTGATGAATACACTGTTAAGTAAGTTCCTGTAACTTCCCGAAAGTAGAAAAAACTTTCGGGAAGTTCACCAATCATTAATTTTGGAGAAAAAACGGAGAGCCATTTACTTCATAACTTAATACATATAAAAAACTTGGCGTATTTATGTCTTGGTGGCAAACATAACTTATCTTTAAAAATGAAAAAACTAGTACTTATTCTCACATTTTTAACTTTTTTTGGAACAACTTTTGCACAAACAGAAGATGAAAAAGCCGTTAAAGCTG
>JBBAKZ010000042.1:3021-12741 GCA_040403275.1 Arcicella sp.
AATTATTTGAAGGCATGCAAAAACACGACTCAACCATGGTTAGGGCCTGTTTTCATCCTTCTGCTCGTATGCAGGACATAGGTGAAAATCCTAAAACTGGTTTAGTGGAGATCAAGATTCTTAACACAATTGATGGGTGGGTGAAATCGATTGGCAGTATGCCTGCCTCCTTGCAAATTGAGGAGAGAGAATTGGATTCAGAAATAAGAATTGATGCACAAATGGCAACTGCTTGGACAAAATATGAATTTTATCGAAACGGAAAAATTAGTCATTGTGGAATCGATGCTTTCCAGTTGTTTAAGACCGATAAAGGTTGGAAAATCCTAACACTTACGTACACTCGGAGGAAATGCAATTAATTTAATTTTGAAAATACTTAGGGTGTAATATTAAGTTATATTACACCGTGAGTATTTTTTATCCTCTGCTTCTCCTTTCCATTTCCACCACTTCTACCTCATAAATTCTTTTGCCATCAATTTTTAAACGAACCGCTGTTTGAATAATATGAAATCCGTGCGTTCCCGCCGCCCCTGGATTGATAAAAAGCATTCTATCCCGATACAAATCACGTTTTACCTGTAAAATATGTGAGTGACCACAAATGAAAATATCAGGTATTTGAATGGCAAAGCATTCCAAAGCATCGGGTTTGTATTTAAAAGGTGTTCCCGCAATGTGTGTCATGCCCACAATCAGGTCTTCGCATTGAAAATGATTAACTTTTGGATATATCTGTCGAACGGTCATATCGTCAATATTCCCATAAACGCCTTCAATCGGTTTTATCGCTTCCAACGTATCAGACAATGACACATTTCCCCAATCGCCACCGTGCCAAATTTGGTCGCACCAATCAACGTGTTCCATCAAACGTTCGTCGAGGAAACTATGCGTATCAGAAATGATTAATATTTTTTGCATCTGTAGCTCGAAGCGACTGTCGCTCGATCGCTTTTCGAGAATTATAAATTAAACGGACAAAATAGCTATACCAAAACAAATGTAACCTCAAATCGTTTAATTATCAAACCCTAAAATATACATAAACTTTACCAATATGCTTGTAAAATCATTCGAAATTGACCTTTATGATAAATTACGTTTGTTTTTTGAGCAGAATGATTTTGTGTTGATGGCTGATAAAAAACAGTTCCGTAAAGTTACCCCAAGAGGATTTCAGAATGTCATTTTCACGGCAACTTCCTACGATGAAGAAATTTGGTTAGAAGTAAATTTTGGTTGTCGGAGCAATCAGATTGAACAAATTGCCCAACAGTTTTTGGGCAATACTCGTGATTTTTGGAGCGAATCAAATACCATTGTTGTTTCCATTGGTAGATTTAACGATGCGAAATATTTCAGATACAAAATCATGACTGAACCCGATATTGAAGATGTTTGTGATATTGTAAAAGAGTTTTTGTTGACCCAAGGTTTTCCTTTTTTACTTTCTTCTGATAACCTTTTGAGATTGAATGAAATTTTTAATAAACACCCCCAAAAGCCTTGTAAATACGTTTATAATCAAGTTCATCGTAGTTTTAAAGGCATAATAGCCGCTAAATTGATTCACCATGAAGATTTCTTGGATTTGACTGAAAAGCATCGACAAAACCTGATTCGTATTGGTGCAACAGACGAAGAACTGGTGACTTTTGAACGATTATTGAGTTTTTTATTATACCATTCCCCTAATTAATTTAGCTTTTTTATCAACCAGAATATTCATAAATTGCGGTTGAAAATGCTATTCAGAAATTCCATACTTTTTCTTTCTTTATTTTGCGGTTGTTTATTTGACACCCCCGCACAACTTCGCTTTGAACGCCTCGGTAACCAACAAGGTTTATCCCAATCTACGGTTCTCAATATATTTCAAGATAAAAAAGGCTTTATTTGGTTCGCTACTCGTGACGGATTAAATAAATATGATGGGTATAATTTTACCGTTTTTCGCCATATTTTCAATAGCCCAAATTCCTTGAGTAGTAGTAATATTTCGTGTATTGCGGAAGACATGAATGAAAATTTATGGGTTGGCACCTCGGATGGAGGAATAAACAAAATGGATAAAGAAACAGGAACATTTGTCCATTTCAAGCAAACTGACGATAAAAAAGATATTTCAAAACTCAATATATCGGCCATAAAAGTTACAAAAGACAATCAAATTTTGGTGGCAACTTACTGGTCGGGAATTATTTACATCGACGGAAATTCTAATCATTTTACTTGGAAACCCATTGAAACAAGTCCCATTTCAATCAACAACATTTCTAAAATTTATCAGGATAGACAAGAAAATTTATGGTTGGGAGGTACTTTTGGGGTTTTTACCAAAATTTCAAAAAATGGAACGGCTCGTTCTTTTAAAATTGCAAATGATTTGACGCCAAAAAAAAATCAAATATCGTGCTTTGTTGAAGATATTCGAGGTAATATTCTGTTTGGTACCCGTGGAAATGGCTTATTTAAATTTGACATCATTACCCAAAAAATTTCTCAAATCCTCTACAATCCTTCCCAAATTGATCGAGATAATCTCATCACTTCTTTGGCCTACGACCTAGAAAATACCCTTTGGATTGGTACGGACAGCGGCGTTATTTTATTGAAAAATAACGATTTCACCCATCCTATTCATTTACAAACAAATCCAGATTCTGAAACGGGTTTGAGTTCGCATGCCATTCAGTCATTGATGGTTGATAGAGACGATAATGTGTGGATTGGTACTTGGGAAGCAGGATTAAATGTGCATTTCAAAAACAGAAATAAGTTTGCACTCTACCGCCACAAAACCAATACCGAACAAAGTTTATTACGGGATAAAGTTACCGCCATTGTATGCCAAGACGAGCATAAAGTTTGGGTAGGAAGCAATAGTGGACTCACACTTTTAGATAGAAAAACCAACGTTTATAAGCATTTTGTGGTGAATCCTTCCGCTTCGACGGTAGTGAATAATAATGACATCAATTTTTTACACTTGGATAAGGATGGTGATTTAATCGTTTCTACTTGGGGAGCGGGCCTACGAATTTTGAAAAAAGGAAATAACCATTTTTTAACTTATCAATACAATAATGGCCAATATACCCCATATTTTACCTGCGTTGAATCTTCAAAAACTGCTCATAAATTATGGATTGGCACGCAAGAATTAGGGCTATTGTCATTCGATAAAACAACCGGGAAATTTACGCCAATTCCCGAACTAAATAAAAAAGGTATTTTGGCAGAAATTCATGTTAATTCAATTTTGGAAGATAGTCACGGCATCCTGTGGATTGGTTCTTATAACAATGGAACCTTTAGATATAATCCAAATACGCATGAAATCAAGCATTTCGAGCAATCTGATAAACCCGGAAGCATCCAAGGAAATCACGTTTTTCAAATTTATGAGGATACCCAAAAAAGGATTTGGATTGGTACCAATGGCGGAGGATTATGTATGTACCAACCCAAAACCGAAAGTTTCAAGACTTGGACAACACTCGATGGATTACCAAATAATACAATTAAGGGGATTTTAGAAGATAAACATCAGAATTTATGGTTGGCTACTAACGAAGGACTTTCCGAGTTTATGATTAGAAGTAACTCTTTTAAAAATTATACAAAAGCCGACGGTTTACAAGGTTCTGAGTTTTTGATAAATGCCTATGCACAAAGCAAAAATGGCGAAATGTTTTTTGGAGGAACGAGTGGTATGAACGTTTTTCACCCCGATAGTTTGGAAGAAAATAACAAAGTGCCTTCAGTTTATATCACGGGCTTGAGACTTTTCAATAAATTGGTGAGTATTGGACAAAATGATACACCCTTGCAAAAAGACATTTTAGCAACCAAAGAATTAATATTTGAGGCCAATCAAAATGTATTTTCCTTAGAATTTACGGCGCTCGACTTTGAATCCCTCAAAAATAATCATTATGCCTATCTCTTGGAAGGTTTTGATCATGAATGGCAATACGTGGGAACCCAAAGAATTGCAAATTACACCAATTTAAATGCGGGAGAGTATATTTTTAGGGTAAAAGCCAGTAATAATGACGGCGTTTGGAATCCCAAGGAAGCAACCATAAAAATTATTATTTTGCCACCGTGGTATAAATCTTGGTGGGCTTTTTGGATTTATGCAGGCTTTATTATTGGGAGTATTTACGTTTTTAGAAAAGTAATTCAAGTTCGGGAACGGTTAAAATTAGATATTAAAAATCAGGAAAAAGAGAACGCTCAAATTCAAGAATTGGACCGTCTTAAAACCAACTTTTTTACCAATATTTCTCATGAATTTAGAACGCCTTTAACGCTGATTATCAGCCCATTAGAAAGATATTTATCTGAAAATAAGGACTTACCCAATCCTCAAAAAAAAAGAGCTGAATCCATTTATAGAAATGCAAAACAATTACAAAAACTGATCAATCAATTGTTGGATTTATCAAAGTTAGAAGCCGGTAGATTTTTCCCGGAAATAACCCAAAGCGACATCATTGAATTTACCGAAAATGTAACTAATTCATTCCAAGATTTGGCTGAACAAGCGCAAATTACTTTGCAATTCGTTTCTCCTGAAAAACATTTAATGGCTTATTTCGATGGAGATATTGTTGAAAAAATTCTCACAAATTTGCTTTCTAATGCCTTCAAATTTTCAAAAAGAGGTGGTACAATTAATGTCTCAATTTCTTTAAAACCTTCTGATAATCAACAAGTTGTTATTAAAGTTTCGGACAATGGGATTGGCATTGCTTCTGAAAACTTAGCCAATATTTTCAGTCGTTTTTATCAAATTTATGATAAAAATCAACCACAAACTGTGGGTACTGGCGTAGGCTTGTCTTTGTGCAAAGAATTGATTGAATTACATCGTGGAGAAATTTTGGTGAGTAGTAAATTGGGAGAAGGAACTATATTCTCGGTCTACTTACCAATCAATAAAAAAGCGTTTGATTCGCAATGGATTAGAGATGGAGAAAATGCCTTTGACCCCCAAAACCATCAAACAAAAAATACATTACAAACAATTGATAGTCAAGATATTGAAGTTTTTAATAAAGATAAACCACTTATTTTAATAGCCGAAGACAACGAAGATTTAAGGACTTACATCAAGGAAATATTTGTCCAAGATTTTCAAATATTAGAAGCTGAGAATGGTTTAGTAGCTGAAAAAATGGCCCTAGAAAACCTTCCTGATTTAATTATTTCAGATTGGATGATGCCTTTAAAAACGGGCGTTGAATTGTGCCACAATATCAAAATGAATGCCAATACCAGTCATATTCCAGTGATTATTCTTACTTCAAAAAGCAGTAATGAAAGCAAATTGATGGGCTTAGAAACAGGTGCAGACGATTACATAACGAAGCCTTTTAACGCCAATATTTTGGCTATAAGAGTAAAAAATATTTTAGAAAATAGAAAAAAACTGCGAGAATTATTCAGTAATTCTCCTAAAATTAAAGCCCGTGAAATTACCTTGAATTCATCTGATGAGCATTTTTTAGAGCGAGCAATTAAAATAGTTGAAGATAATATTAGTAATGTCAATCTCGATATTACGTTCTTGGAAGCAGAATTAAAAATGAGTAATATGCAGTTGTATCGTAAATTAAAAAGTTTGACCAATCTTTCGGGTAATGAATTTATCAAAAATATTCGCCTAAAAAAATCGGTTCAATTGCTCGAAAGTGAAAACTATAATATCGCCGAAATTGCTTTTAAAGTAGGATTTAACGACCCTTCGTATTTTAGTAGAATATTTAAAAAACAATACGGAAAAGTGCCTTCAGAATATGTTGAAAAGAGTTTTGAAGCCTAAATCCACCAGTAAAAATTATCTTATTGTTTAATTCCAACCATTTTAATCTTACATTTTATTTTAAAACAACTAAACAAATTACGACTCACTAAATTCGAACAATTTTGAAAAAAACAATCTTTACCCTCATCTTAAGTTTTAGAATACTGTTGCCAATTGTCGGTCAAAATCATGATCACGATTCAACTTTTCGTAAGACTTCATTGGCTCATTATCTTATTCCCGTTGCATTAATTGGCGGAGGAATTGCAATTAATACCCAAGATTTCAAGAATAGACAAATCAAGTGGCATGACGAAAATTATAAAAATTTTAGCAATAAAGCAGATGATTTCTTGCAATACGCTCCGCACGCAGCCGTATTTGGTTTAGACTGGATTGGCATAAAAAGTAAGCACGATTTCAAAGATAAAGCTGGCTTGATGCTCACGGGAGGAATCATTATGTTCGGAACGGTAAACGCCCTAAAATATACCACTGACCAAGTTCGTCCTGATGGTTCTGCGGCCAATTCTTTCCCGTCTGGACACACGGCAAATGTCTTTTTTGGCGCAACCATTTTAGCAAAAGAATATGCTGATAAAAGTATATTAATCACCATCGGAGGCTATTCTATCGCCACAGTAACGGGAGCGCTAAGGATACTTAATAACCGCCATTGGGCTTCGGATGTGTTGGTTGGGGCTGGAATAGGCATTGTTTCGGGCGAAGTTGCCTATCTTGTTTATCCGTGGTTGAAAGAAAAATTGGGTGGAAAAAGCAAAGATAAAAATGTCGTTTTCATGCCTACTTACGATGGAAACACGATGGGGGCAAACTTGGTGATTGGGTTTTAACAGTTATTTAGCGAAACTTCCCGAAAGTTTAAAACTTTCGGGAAGTCTTACAGACTTATTTAAACTAATGACTATTCCTCAATCTTTCCCTTACGAGCCTGCAAAAGACCATTTTTAATTAATTCATTATTTTTCCAAATTTTCTTTTCAGATTTTAATTTAGCCTTATCGTCTTCGCTAATCGTTTGTAAATCAGATAAATCTGGGCAACCGGCATCTACCCAAGCGGTAAACCAAAAATCTGCGACCGTTTTAGAAGCATCCAACATTCTTTCGTTTACCGTGCTTCCCAATTTCAAGGCATAAGCTTTCGCAAATTCTCCCGAATAATTCTTTCGCATTTGCCCAAATCTTTCAGAACGTTTAAATTTCTTTTCATCCGTAAAACCTTCCGAAGCGGCAATTTCATCCGAAAGAACTTTTGCTAACATCACATTAGATTGTTTAATTTTCACCCAAATAACGGCTAAAGGATTCTTTAAATACTTCGCTTTATGATGTTGATATAAATTATAATTATCGATATTCATTTCGGGAACGGTACTCTCCCACAGTGAATGCAAGCCTCTTTGATTACTCAATTGTCCGTCATAATTAATCGTAGTATGCAACGGCACGTGAGCATCGGAAATGTAATGACCTAAATCTGCCGAATAATACAAAATGCTGTCTTTCAATTTATTACGAAAGGCATTGGTTAATTTTTCTTGTAATTTAATTACTTCCCAAGGCACAGTTCCGTACTTTTTAAGGGTATCAGCAGAATATTTTTTTACCGCTTCGTCCCAAGTTTTAGGCATTGACTCTATGGAGTTTTCTCCAAAAATAGGCGCATCAATATCGATAAAGTGTTTGGTGGCTTCAGATGGGTCATCTTTTCGTCTCACATCGGGTCTGACAGAATTATAGACTAAATAATCTAGGTTTTTGAAGAAAAAAGTTTGAAGTTTTTTCGGAAGTGAGTAAATGGCAAGTTGATGAATTGTTTTATGTGCCAAAAAGCCCCATGAACAACAACTTAAAACCACAACTAAGGTTGTAATTTTTAATAAAAGCGGATATTTCATAAAAGAAAAGGAAGTTATTTATTGGGTTAAGAAATTAATTTTATTTAACATAAATTATTGAACGTCAAAGTGTTAATTGAAAATAATATACGTCTGCCAATGGGTTATATACGTAAGGATTAGTCTCAACAAATCCTTTAGAACGATATAATTTTATTGCCTCTTTTAAAGATGAAATCGTATCTAATTTCATGGTTTTGTAGCCCACTTTTTGAGCAAAACCGATTAGTTCTTCTACTAACTGATTGCCTAATCCCTTTCCTCTGGCTGCGGGTCTGACATAAAGTCGTTTCATTTCACAAACATCTTCGCCAATTGGTTTGAGGGCGATACATCCCAAAACCTGATTCTCGTCTTTTGCTAAAATGATGCAACCCAAAGGTGGCAAATAAACTTGATGAAGCGTTTGCAGTTCTTTTTCAAAATCTTGAAAGCATAAATCAACTTGTAAAAAAGCGGCATATTCAATAAAAATATCCCTAACCTCCTCCAACTCCTCCAGTGAGTATTTTATGTAGTGTAATTGCATAATCTAAACAATATTTTTAAATTATCTAAGAAGAGAAAAATCTATCGAAAACATAGAATTACTTTTGGAAATGAAATTACAAAAAATAATCCAAACCATCATTCAAGAGGACAATCTCCACGCAAGGTTTTTGAATACTTTGTCGCTCATGGAAAATACTGGAGCCAGAAAAATCTCTGCATCCGAACACAAAACGAAGGTATCATATTTAATGCTAAAACATGCTTGCGAAGAAGCAAGACACGCTTTTTACCTGAAAAAACAGATTTCAAAAGTAGCCAAAATAACAGATTTTCCGAGCTATGAAAACGACTATCTTTTAGCTCCTTTCGCCAGTTATACTTATTTACACAGTTTAGATATACAGGTGTGTAGATATTTGAAAAATACGTTAAAACTACAGGGTGAATCGTTAAAATACGCTGCCTATTTATTGGTGACTTATTCAATTGAAGTGAGAGCGGATGAACTCTACCCGATTTATCAAGATGCACTCGACGCAGCAAAATCAAAGGTGCAGGTAAAGTCTATTATTGTGGAAGAAGAAGGCCATTTGGCAGAAATGATTGACCAATTAAAATCCTTTTCGCCCGATTGGGAGATTCACGCCGAAAAAGCCGTTGCCATCGAAAAGCAACTTTTTGAAGATTGGACCTTTGCATTGGGTGGTGAAATTAAGGGAAAGGGTGAAATTAGGTAAAATGTCGAAAAGTTTAAAAAACGTGATTTAACGGAATGAAGCTTTAATTATTAAAACTGTAAAATTTAGCAAAAGGAGTATTTCTCTTTACATTTTTCACCTTTTCATTTCTTTCACCTTTTAACCTTTTTCACCAATTTAACCTAATTTAATTAATTTAACCTATTTCGCCTTAAAATATACTAATTTTGCTAATTAAAAACCTGTCAATCTGACAGAAAAAAAAGATATGGCAAAACTTTTGAACATAATAGAGAATTATAAAAATAAAGCGAAAAGTGCATTTAAAATGGAAAATAAAGACGAATTGCCAATAGAAGGTGAGGAAACAACTCAAAATACTGACATTGTTTCAGAAGAAACTTTGGAAATACCCATAGAAGAAACACCGGAATTGACGGAGGCTGAAAAATTGCAGGCTGAATTATACGAATTGAAGGATAAATATTTAAGACTTTACTCTGATTTTGATAATTTCCGCAAACGAACTGCCAAAGAAAAATTAGAAATGATTCAATCGGCATCTGAACGTGTAATTGTAGATATTATACCCGTGATTGATGACATTGAAAGAGCAACCACCAACGCTCAAGAAGGCGAAATCACCGAAGGTATTTCTTTGATTTTTAGCAAATTATACAACACTTTGACTTCAAAAGGCTTAAACCCAATGGAAGCCAAAGGAACCGTTTTTCATGCTGATCTACACGAAGCTATTACCCAATTTCCTGCCCCAAATGAAGCAGATA
>JBBAKZ010000042.1:12751-13067 GCA_040403275.1 Arcicella sp.
AATTAATAACTAATTTTCATTAATTATTCTTCTTGAATGTTAGTATTCAGAAAGCTATCACTTATTAACTGTTAATTATTATCTGAATGAAATATGGCAAAAAGAGATTTTTACGAAGTTTTAGAGGTTTCAAAATCTGCTTCGGAAGACGAAATTAAGAAAGCCTATCGCAAGATGGCCATTAAATATCATCCAGATAAAAATCCGGGTGACAAAGTTGCTGAGGAGAAATTTAAAGAAGCTGCTGAAGCGTACGAAGTTTTATCGGATGCGAAGAAAAAAGCGCAATACGACCGTTACGGACAGGCTGGCATGG